>JAJZDN010000069.1 GCA_021805985.1 Planctomycetota bacterium
GGACTACCGTACCCGACGGTGGCTGCTTAATTGTTGTGCCTACTACCAGATACGCAACGCCGCTTCTTACGCCAGCCGAAGACGCAGGAAAAAAGATAACGAGTTTTTATAGCGCTGTCGTATTAGAAGTTGCAGATTTGGGCATCGCCGCAGAACGTCTACTGCGCGCTTTGGACGCACCGGTAAGTTGGCACGGCCAGAATATTGCCATCAACGTCCGCATGGGATTTACTATTTATCCCGTTGACCACACGGACCGGGATACACTGCTGCGGCATGCCGACGCGGTTTTATACTCCGCGAAAGAAAGTGGTGCCCGATTTGAAGTGTTCCAAAGTGCCATCGCTGAAAAAGTTGAGCAGCGTTTTCGTGCCCGGCAGAATTTCCCCGCCGCAGTAAAAGATGGAAAAATACAATTTTTCCTCCAGCCGCAGGCCAATATGCGGCTGGGAAAACTTGACGGTCTGGAGATGCTGGCGCGCTGGCGGGATGGCGATAAATGGCTCTCTCCAGCAACGTTCATGCCGGTCATCGAAAATGATCCGGCACTGATTTGCCTGCTGGGAGAACTGGCGATCAAAGAGGCGGTCCGGCTGCGGCAACGACTGTTGGCCCAGGGACTGGATTTGCGAATCAGCGTGAATATCGGATCGCGGCATCTGCTGCACCCAAGCTTTCTTAAGGAGTTGGATGCCGCTTTAGCCCACTGCCCCGATCCGTCTTTCCTTACGCTGGAAATTACCGAGGTCACCGCCCTTACGGATATGCCCTTGGCCATCCAGCGGCTTGAGGCGATGAGTCTACGCCGCATTTCCCCAAGCCTTGACGACTTTGGAACTGGCCATGCCTCTTTACTCTATGCCGCATCACTACCCGTGAAGGAACTCAAGCTTGGGCAGGAATTTATGCGCGGACTATTAGTAAAAAACGCGCATGCTTCGGCCACGATTTCCGCCTTGCATTTTGCAGAACTTTCCAATACCCGACTTCTCGCCGAGGGCGTTGAGACAAGCGAACAACTGGCGTATTGGCTGCGACTGGGAGGTGAGAATATCCAGGGATATTTTTTGGCGCGGCCGATGGAAGAAGATCAGTTTATGACCTGGGCCGCGAACGTAAAACTCGCGCCGCTGTCGCTTCCCCCGCGCTACGCACCTGAGGACCTGCTGCTGTTGTCGCGGCATGTATCGGTTACTGAACGGCTCATGAGGCTGCGTGAAATGCGGGCCGCCGGAAACCCCGATCCATTACCGATGGAGATACCGACGCTCCAGAATTGCCCAACCGGGATGTGGATCGAGCAGCGCCGGGCGGCCTACGGCCATCTGCGCGAATTTGAAACCATGGATAAAGCCCATGTAAAACGCCATGAGGTTTTAGATCCGGCTCAGCACGACGCCTCGTTGGAATTACTGGAAGAATGGAGCCAAGTCGTGCATTCGCTTATCCTGGCAATTGATCAGGACTTAGTTCGTAGTCATTGAACTTCAGAAATGCATCGAGCCGGGTGACCCATTCGGACATTTTCGTGGGGATGCGCCGGCTGGCCTGATTTTCAGCGTAATCCAGGAACATGGAGACAATACGATCCAGTTCTTTGAAGTAATCCTTTTGCCTGGCATCGCCGCCTTCCGCCGCATGATAGGAGCGTGCCGCGTCTTCATGGAGCACGCGCGGCGCCAGCCGCGACCGGCTTTCTTTGCCGATCCAAGTCGGTTCGAGTTTGGGATTATGATCAGCCATGGCTGAAATTGTACGGCAGAATTGCCTTGCTGTAACGGAGTCAAACTCCTCTTTCTCCGTGGGATGGCTTTGTACCAACTTTTCAAACCCGCGGTAAATGCGTACTATATGGCCTGGAATTGGTCTTTGAACCACAGAACGTGGAGAATGCTGTATGAAGCTTGAAGATGTCATTGAATTGCACCCTCCGGTGCTGAACGCTTCCGAAAATATCTTTTTACCGGCCGTGCTTTCGGGGCTGGGAAGCACGCTGGTGCACCTGTTTCGATCCGTCGGCGGCAATGTCCGCACCATGCAATATCCGGAAGAACGCCGCGAAGATAAGCCCGTCCTGGAGCAGGGCATGGATGTGCAGCGCTATCGCGGGGTACACCGGTTGAACCGCGATGAACAAGATCGGGTAAAATGCGTGGCCTGTTACATGTGCGCCACGGCCTGCCCGGCCCATTGCATTCATATTGTCGGGGATGCCGCACCCGATTCCTGGCCGGACCGTGAAAAATATCCAATTAAATTTGATATCGATGAATTGCGCTGCATCTATTGCGGCATGTGCGAGGAAGCCTGCCCCGTCGATGCCATTGAACTGACCTATGAATATGACATTGTCGGCCTGACTCGCGAGGAGATGGTTTTTGACAAGCAAAAGCTCTTGGCGATGTATGACCAAACTATTAAGCGTCGGCCAATGTAAAAATATTTCCTGATTTGCGAATAACTTAATGTTATCGGACGTTATTTTCCCTTAAATTGCCGCCAGCACTCAGCCGAGCTTTGGTTGCTCCCTCGCCGCGGGTAGAATACAGGTATGAGATAATTGCGCGCGGGGTACTGCGAACGGTAGTTTCAGACCGGCGACAGATACCCCACGACGGTATGATTGAAATTATTTGGTTATGAGGCGGCGGCGCGGGGCCGCCCGCAGAGATATATGTGGTTGAAAAAAAAGAGCTTGCGTCGGATGGCTGTAGCCGAAGACGCCTCTCCAAGGTTGCGATTCTGGAAGGATATCTCAGGGCCGCAATGGACATTCATGATTCTTACAGCGCTGTGCTTTGCGGTGCTGTTGGTGCTGGAATTGATTCCCAACACCAAGCCAGTCTGGCTGGGAACAAAAGCTCCGACCACGATTTTATCGCCAGTGACGTTTAGCATCCCGGACCAGACCAAATTCCAAGCCCTGCGCCTGCAGGCCCGCCTGCGTACTAATCCGGTGCTGAAGCTTAACGATAAAGACCAACTTCTGGAAATCATCGGCACAGAGCTTAACAGCCTGCCGTATGATGTAGCCGCTATAAAATCACCGATAAATCTTTCTGACCCGCTGCGTACCCGATTCCCGCACATGACCCCCAATGCCCTGAAATATCTGCATAGCGTTATCCAAAACAATGAATTTCCCCAGTATTCCAAGCAAATCAAACTGCTTGTTAGTGAACTCAAGAAGCGCCCCGTGATCAATCAGAAAACATTAGAAGCCATTGCCCGGACCCCGGCTGTCAGCATCATCGTTCGCACCACAAACAAGAACAAGGTACACCAGACCAGAATAAAGCTTGATGAACTGGGAGTACTGGATACGCGCGGACGGGGGTTCCGCCCCATGGTGGAGCAATGTCTGCCTGAACCGCTCTGGAACACGGTTTCAGCATTTCTGGGAGCACGGAAAACACCCACGTTTATTCTTGATCGCGCCGCCATGGCCAAACTGGCATCTGCCAATGAAGCGGCTATTACCATGCCGCATAAGGTCTTTCATCGGGGCGAGGTGCTGGTTCATGCCGGGGAAATTATCACTCCGGAAATTCGCACGAACCTGCACGTCGCGTATCGCGTCTGGCGCAGGCATCTGGCGAGGCGGCATCCCTGGGCATTACTGGAGCATCTGCTGGGCCTGTATATGCTCACCGCTGTCGTGTGCATTATCGGAGCTATTTATATCGGATATCGGATCAGGGAACCCGGTTTTCGCAGAGCCTCGGCACCCGCCATTTTACTCTTAACGTGTGCCGCCGCGGCCAAGCTTACGCTGGTGGCAGGGCTGCCGGGCTGGATTTACCTGCTGGGAATGGCACCGATGTTACTGGCGGCTCTGATTTTCGTCATTGCCTACGATCAGCGATTAGCCTTGGGCCTCTCCACGCTCAACGCCCTGTTGGTAACGGTTGTGGCCGGACAAGACTTATCCTTTTTTACTGCAACGTTTGTCACGTCGGCCATTCTCATTTTCAGCCTCCATGAAATTCGCACCCGCACGCAACTTATTCGCGTGGGTCTGCTGGCGGCTCTGGTAGCCGGGGCAACCGTGCTGGGATTTGGCTTTTCACATACGCCGCTGACTCAAGCGGTGCCCTTGGACTGGCTCTATGCGGCCCGGCAACCCGGCACGGGGATCTTAATAGACCAGGCGATCTGCGCAGGCAGTGCCGTTTTCGCTGCCATCTTCATCATGCTTGGCCTGCTGCCTCTCGTGGAAAAGATTTTTGGTTTGACCACGGCTATGACGCTGCTGGAACTTTCTGATACCAATCAACCGCTTCTGCGCCGCCTGGCCATCGAAGCTCCCGGCACATTCAGCCATTCGCTGGTGCTAAGTTCCATGGCTGAAGCCGCAGCACGGGAACTGGGGGCCAACAGCCTGTTGTGTCGCGTGGGAGCCTATTACCACGACATCGGAAAACTTCTTAAACCCGGATATTTCATGGAGAACATGAACGCCGGCCAGAACCGTCACGAAAAACTCTCCCCGGCCATGAGTCTCTTAATTGTGGTCGGGCACGTCAAAGACGGCTTGGAATTGGCGCGGGAATATCGCTTGCCGCTGGCCGTGCGGGATTTTATCGCCGAACATCATGGCACAACCATCGTTGAATATTTCTTACATGCCGCCCGCGAAAAGCAGTCTCGGGAAGCACTTACCGGCGGCTTAGCTTCACAGGTCCGTGATACTGAGTTTCGGTATCCAGGCCCCAAGCCGCGCAGCAAAGAGACGGCCATACTGATGATTTGCGACGGCTCAGAAGGAATGATCCGTTCTATGCCGGAACCTACCGCAGCCAAAATTGAAGGCGCGGTGCATCAAATGATCACCAAGCGACTCATGGATGGCCAATTTGACCAGTGTAATGTCACACTTTCGGAGTTGACGATCATTGAACAGTCTCTGGTTCGCACGCTGGTTGGAGCTTATCATGGTCGCATGCCGTACCCCAAGACACTCGCAATTTCCAGGCCGGCGTAAGGAGGCGTCGTGAGCATTCACATAGAACTACTGCCGCCGACGGATCGCCGCATCAGGAAAGCGGTGCCCTCTAAAATGTGCTGCTGGATCAGTTCGTATGCTGAAGCGGCCGCCCGATTGGCAGGTGTGACAACTGCCAACTGGGTTATTCACCTCGTGAATGACAAACGCATGATTCATTACCATCAGCAGACGATGAACCTGGCCACCATCACGGATGTATTGACATTTAACTATACCGATACGCATATTCCCAACGCCCCCCTGGATATTGAAACCATTATCTGCGTAGATGAGGCAGAGCGGCAGGCGATCGTACATAATCATCTGCTGCCGGAGCTGGAAATGTTGCTTTATGCTATTCACAGCCTGTTGCATTGCGTCGGCTATGACGATACATCCTCCGCAAAGGCCCTGCGCATGCACCGCAAAGAAGATGCACTCCTGCGGCAGATGGCGCTGCCCGCCGTGTATTACACCTCAAGCCACGGGGCAGTTAGCAGCAATGCATCAAACAATGCGTCAAACAATACATCACACAAGGCAGCGGCCGTTGCAATGGTTTCCTTCAAGGGGACAAAAACGCGCGGTAAAGGGAGGCAACGTTGAATTGGCCTTTGCTGATTATCGGGGTATCTCTAGCGGGCACGTTACCGGCGTCCACGCTGGCGTACGCCCTGCGCGCGATGTCGCGCGTCACGTTGGAAAAAGAATTAATTAAGCGAGGACGGCAGGCCGGGTTGGATCAAATCAATGATCATCGCGAAAATCTTGCCTTAACCGCATCCATTATCCGCGTAGCTTTTAATGTATCTCTGGCCGCAGCGACGTTGTACGCCTTCAGCGGTACCTCCGTGCCGGACCTGTCGCCTTTGCGGTTTTCTGCCGCTGCGGCGCTGGCCTGTGTGCTGTTACTGATTTTTTCCGTGGCGATTCCTAACGCCTGGGCCATCTACGGCGGCGAAAATCTCATCGCCGCAAGCTGGCCGGTGCTGCGTGTCGTAAGCGTCCTGGTGGCTCCGCTGGTTGATTTCCTGAGGCTATTTGATGAACTGGTCCGCCGGCTTGCCGGTATCGACCCGCGCCAACACGCCGATGAGGAAGCCGCCGAAACCACCGAAGAAATTCTTGCGGCCGTCTCCGAAGGCACCGCCGAAGGCGCTGTGGATGATGACCAGAGGAAAATGATTGAAGGTATCATCAGTTTCCGTGATTTACAGGTCGGGCAAATCATGATGCCCCGCACCGATATGATCACCATCAGTGTAAATGATTCCCTGGAAAAAATTCGCGACAGAATTTTACGTGACGGGCTTTCACGTCTGCCGGTGCATGACGGCAATCTGGATAATATTGTCGGCATTCTTTACGCCAAAGATTTACTGCAGTTTCTTGGGACCTCAACCGCGGAAGCCGACATGCTGGAAATCCGCAAACTCATGCGGCCCCCGCTTTTTGTTCCGCATTCCAAACCCCTGCGTGATCTGTTGCGGCAATTCCGTGCCCAAAGAGTCCATATCGCCATTGTGCTTGATGAATTCGGGGGTACCGCCGGTCTGATTACCAGCGAGGACATCCTTGAAGAAATTGTCGGAGACATTGCCGATGAATATGAAAAGCTACCCGCCTCACAAATCCGCCGCGTTGATGAGCGGACCGTGGAAGTTGACGGCCGCGCCAACATTACCGACTTGAACCGTGAGCTAGACTGCCATCTTCCGGAAAATCAAGATTATCAGACAATCAGTGGCTTGGTCATTCACGAACTCGGCACAATCCCCGGTAAAGGGGCTACCGTCAAGATTGACGATATCAGCGTCACGGTCACCGAATGCGATGTTCGGCGAATTAAAAAGGTCGTCCTCAAACTACCTCCGCAGGCTGAAACTTCAGTCCAGACCGTTACGCCGGAAACCCAATCAATCTAAGGGTTATTCCTTTTCAGTAACGGCTTTGTGCCAGGTTGGATACTCAAGCAGACGACTCCAACGTGTGGAACTTTTTCGGGATGATGATATCTTGGGCAAGTTGATCGGTTAGACTGCCAAAAAAGGAACAACATGACCCGTGATAGAGCCACCAAACGTCACACGCGCAAAGAAGCTTCCGTGCCTCCGCGTAAAGCTGCTGCCCCGCCCCGGCCTGATCCAGCGACTTTGGACATCGTGATTTGGCCCGATCCGGTGCTGACACGACCGGCTGAGGAGGTTGGAACTATTGATTCCTGGCTATTGCAGGTTGTTGAACGCATGAAACAACTTATGGAATCCCATGAAGGCGTGGGGCTTGCGGCACCGCAGGTGGGTTTACCATTGCGACTTTTTGTGATGGCCGAAAAAGCCAAAGCCGATCAAGCCGTTACGGTCATTAATCCAGTGCTGGAATTGGATTCTCACACCGAAGCAGCCGAAGAGGGCTGCCTGTCTCTTCCGGGAATACGAGGGCAGGTCATACGGGCCAAAAGTGTCACGCTTACAGGGTATGATCTTAAAGGCGATCCGATTTCCATGCCGCTGGAAGGTTTTCCCGCGCGCATTGCACAACATGAAAACGACCACCTCGATGGCGTGCTGATCCTATCCCGAATGCCTCCATCGGCACGAATTGCCCTCGGCAAAAAACTGCGAGAACTGAGAACCCGCTCCTAACCCGGTTCTCCGGCCGGCAATCATCTTAATTTTCCGGCAAATTTATTTTCCAGCCAATGATGGGAGTACGCCGGATTCCGGAAGACACTGAGGGCGATTGATTGGCCAGGGCCACACCGATAGGAGGATTCCCGATCGGCTAAAGGCGGATTATGCCAAGTTTTTTTGCCATAAAACTTGACATAATGGCCAGCGGTAGCCGATACTAGTGTGATGATCGCCAATCCCACAGATCGGAAACGTCGCGTGGCTAGCCTGGTCCGCACGCGCATTGAACGCGGGGGTGAGCGACTATGGCGATTTGACGACTTCAACGACCTGCCGCTTCCGGCTGTAGCTCAAGCCCTTTCGCGGCTGGCACGCAGTGACCGGATTGAGCGCCTAAGCAAGGGCACCTACTACCGCTGGCGACAAACCCGCTTTGGCAGAAGCCGTCCCAATCCAACACAAATTCGACAAATCGCAACTCGGCGGAAGAGCATTTTTCCCTCCGGCATTGCGGCGGCCAATCTACTGGGATTTACTACACAAAGCCCGCGGCAGGGGGAACTGGCCACAACCGGGTCGAGCTTACCGCGTAAACTGGTAGGATCGGAGGTCATCATTCACACACGCCGCCCCGCAACTTGGTCGAGCCTTGGCCAGACCGATGCGGCACTGCTAGATTTTCTGCGATGCGGGGGCCGTACCGGCGAATTGTCGCCGGGGGCCACAATCCAAAAAGCCATGAAACTACTGTCTGAACCCGGCCGGTTTGAGCGATTGCTCATGGTTGCAGATACTGAGCCTCCGCGCGTCAGGGCTATGCTTGGCGCGCTGGGCGAACAGATGGACCGAGATGATCGGCGGATTAGCCGTCTCCGGGCCTCGCTGAATCCACTTTCACGGTTTGATTTTGGGCTGCTGGCAGCCCTGCCCAATGCCGGGTCTTGGCATGCTAAGGAGCGCCGACGACGTGAAACTCTTTGAGCATCCGGATTTTGAACAAGCCGTGCTGGGTGCCCACAAGCATTTTGGCCGTCGTGGTTTACGCCCCGCGATTATCGAAAAGGACTACTTTGTGACCGAGGCTCTGCGCGCCCTTGCTGGTGCGGCGGGCGACAAGATCATCTTCAAGGGCGGCACGAGCCTGTCCAAGGGCTGGAATCTTATCCAGCGGTTTTCAGAGGACATCGACATTTTTCTAGACCCGCAAGCATTCACCCCCGTACTGGGTAAAAATGCCATTGACCGGGAACTCAAAAAGCTCCGTGACGCAATCGGCCAGCACCCCGCCCTGACGGTGATGCCGACGGAGGGTCAGACCATCGGTGGCTTTGGACGCAACGACCGCTTCTCCTATGTGCAGCGCCTTGGCGGGC
Organism: Planctomycetota bacterium; assembly: GCA_021805985.1. Lineage (GTDB taxonomy): Bacteria > Planctomycetota > Phycisphaerae > WQYP01 > WQYP01 > JAMDCX01. The sequence continues at coordinate 8,994 of JAJZDN010000069.1, forward strand.
CCGGCGAGGTTGTTAACCGCGTATTGTTGGAAGCCGCCACTGCTAGCGGCCGGGAACCTACGGCTAACGTGGAATTAAGATCGTATCTGAGCCAATTCCTCGCAGAAGCCGGTCATTCCCTGGACTGCGAAGATGAGAAGTCCTTCTCCATGCGGTTGCTGCATTTCCGTCGAACCTTTGTGGAAAAAATGTTTGCGATACACAGCAAGGTTGAATTATTCAAGCGCAAACGGCAGCCCCTTGGAGCTTACACTCGCCACTACTATGACCTCCATGAGCTTTCGAAAGAGACAGAAGTTCTGGCTATGCTGGAGTCTGCCGAATACAAGAAGATCAAGACCGATTATGATCGAATCAGTCGAGCGCATTTCACCAAAAGCTACTTCTACCCCGACGGCATGTGCTTCGGGCGCAGCGATGCGTTATTTCCGCCACCAGCCCTTGCCGGCATCATTGCTGAAGAATATGAGCAGCAGTGCCGATCGTTGTGCTACGGGCCGTTTCCCGCTTGGAGCCAGGTTCAGAATCGCTTCACCATGATCCGAAATCTCCTGTAATGAAACGTCATTCATGTTTATGCAGACGCAACTCCCTGCTCATTTACCGCGCGTAGCGGGACCAGCTTTTGTCCGGCTTGGCTGCAACACAAAGAGCGTTTGAATAAAATGGCCGTCATTAATCCGATCAATAATTCGGATCTTACGATGGCTCTGCTGGGCAATGGTAGTAATCTGCCCCGCAAAGACACCTTCGTCGCGCGTCAGGATATATAGGCGATGGGGGCTGTGCTCGGCGATGGCTGTCAGCTGTGCGGAGGTTTTCACAGGCATAATTTCATCGGCATAATATAGCACACCCAGCCACATCCGATCACCCATAAGCGTGTAGATCCGATGCCCATGAACCACTTTCATCATTTGCCGGGTTTCCACACGATAGCGGCTTACCTGATACCCTTGGCCATCCATGTAAGCCCAGTTCATCGCCAGCATAAACACCCAGCCCGCTAACGCATAAATCCAGAAGGCGCGATCAAACTGCCGGCGAAATTCCCAACACCACAGCATCACTCCCATCGCTATGACCAGCAACGCCACAGCACCCCAGCCCACAGAGGTCAAAGCCGCCAAACCCGGCTTAAGCAGCGATGCCGCCTGCATGGCAGTCCAGTGGCCGGTAAAATTCAGGGACGGGTGATGGGCCAGCATGACAACGGGTATGAGAATTAAAATCAGCACCCCCGCGCCGATGAACATGATACTTTGTGCCGCCAGAAGAATTTTTGCCGCTGGTTCCAGCTCCAGGTCTTTTTTCAGACGAACAAATTCCTGCCACACGGCCGCAATCAGCAGTGCCGCAAAAGGGAAATTCTGCAACGCATACCGCTGTTTTTTTTGCGCCGGAATGGTCAGTAAAATCAGGCCCAGTACCAGCACAATCCAGAACATCCACCGACTGCGGCGTTCCTGCGGCGTCGGCGGCGGATCGGATTGCGTGGGCAAAAACGGTAATGCCAACCCTGCGATAATCGCCGGGGTCCAGGGAAATACCCACGCGATCATCGCCAGATAATACCAGCGCGTATCCGGCAGCACGCTGACATACCGGCGAAATTGGCGCGTCCAGATATGCCAGGCGCTTCCGCCATATTCACTGTGATACCGTATTGTCACGGCAATAAGCCACGGGGAGAAAACCGCAATGGACACAACCAGCGCCAGGAGAATACCCAACCAGCAGCGACTGTTTTTGCGATGCTCCCACAGCATCCAGAAACCCAGGGGCACCAGCACATACATCGGCGGGACCGGCCCCTTACTTAATACGGCCAGCCCCAACGCCACACCGCCCAGCCCGGACCACACCCACCAGCGCCGGGGATATTCAGCCGCCGCCAGCAAACCCAGAAAGCCCAGCGTCGTAAAGGCTGTCCCGTAAATATCATAAGACGCCATCCGGGCCTGCCGGATGAACACCACCATGGACGCCAGGACTATGGCCGCAAACAACCCCAAACGCCGATCACGCGAGGCAACACACCCTATGCCATAGGTGGCCCAACAGGTAACCAAGCCCAGTACAACGGATGGCAGGCGAACCACCCAGAGATTGTCGGTATGAAACAGCATGGCCAGACCAGCAGGTATCCACACCGGCAGCGGCGGCTTTTCCAGTCGGGGCATACCGCCCAGCGTGGGAATCAGCCAATGGCCATCACGGTACGCTTCGCGGATGGGCACAAGATTAAACAACTCCATCATCGCGGTGGCTTGGCCATGGCCTAATAATTCCAGGAACAGCGGCAGCGCAAACGCGGTGATAATCGCCAAGGCACCCCAATGGGGAATCTTCCAATCTGCGACAGGCACCCGCCCATTGGTGCCGCTGGTGCTTCCGGAGCCACGGGTTGAACTGCGTTGTGTTTCGTTCATGCCGGCCCAATGTGATCATGCGAATGTCTTAATTGCAGCAGCGGCTTGCCAGGCCGCCCGCGCCACACTTGCTGCCCATGGCGGATTTCCCGGACGGTATACACCGGCTTGCGTTGGGCTTCAAAATATACACGCGAAATTAACTCCGCCAGCAAACCGGTGGAAAAAAACATCAGCGCCATCATAAACAGCATGGCACCAAGAATCAGCAGCGGCCCGTGCGACGTAAGAATGCTGTAACCCCGAATTTTTTCATAGATTAAAAACAGGCCGATCAAAAAAGATCCCGCCAGAGAGATCAATCCGATTTTCCCAAATAAATGCAGCGGCCTCGTGAGATAGCTGTTGAGGAATTTAATGGTCAACAGGTCCAGCATCACGCGAAATGTCCGACCAATTCCATAATTGGACGGGCGGTAAGGGGCGTTAATGTTTTTGATGGGCACTTCGGCGATAGTGGCCCCCGCCATGGCCGCCAGGGCAGGGATAAACCGGTGCGAATCACCATAAAGGTTCAGATGCTCAATAAGATCGCGGCGATAGGCTTTGAAGGTGGTGCCGAAGTCATGAATCTCCACACCGGATATTTTCCGGATCAACCAATTGGCGGTTTTGCTGGGTATACGCCTTAGAAACAGGCCATCGGCCCGGCGTTGCCGCCAACCTGAAACGACATCAAAGCCTTCATCAATTTTGGCAATGAATTTGGGAATTTCATCGGGGTCATGCTGTAAATCACCGTCCATGGCGATAATGATTTCTCCGCGGGCATGATCAAATCCGGCGGCCAAGGCGGGTGTTTGCCCAAAGTTTCGCCGCAACCGAATGACCAGCACATGTTCATCTGCCTGTCCCAGGGTACATAGCTTGTCATAGGTTGCATCGGAACTGCCGTCATCGATGAAAATAATTTCATAAGGCTTTTCCAAAGCCGCTAAATTTCGCGTCAGGGCGGCGTAAAGCTCACTGATGGAAGCCTCTTCGTTGTACATGGGAACAACCATGGAATAATACGGCTGCGGCGTGACATGCTGCCAGTCCGCCGGCGAGGGGGCCAAATGTGCTGAAACCATTTCCATATCAACTCCTGCCGGGACTGCCGACAAGTCCTTCACGTCACGCACGGCCGATTTAACAGGCCTGACAGATTATAAACCTTACTGACTGCGTTGGACATGCGCATAATAGGCGGTGTTAAAGTCACTGCGGCCGGCACGGCGGGCATCAGGCAGCAGGGTTCCGATATACACGACCTTGCGTCGCAGAGCGATGGCCGCCGCCCCCGCCCGATGCTTAAAGCCCAGAACAGAAATCACACATTTGAAATTTTGCGGGCCATTTTCAATCGTTACACTCACCCCGTGCTTTGCAATAAAGGAAGCGGCATGTTGTGCATAACGCGGCAACGTGGTCAAAATAACCAGATACCACCGATTAGGAGAGCGGACAACCTGCGATGCCGGAACCACGCGGCCAACTTTTGCAAGGGGCGCTGACGGTTTTGACGGCGTGGCGGGTGGTGCGACCGCCGGGGTCGATCCATTGTCATTAGAGGACACCAATTGCGGCGTCACTAGTCCCGGCGTGGGCGTGCCGGGAGAAATGGCAACCGGTGCCGCCGGATGGCGTGCGCGGGAATGGCCGGTGGAAACAATGATGATCACTGCTAAAACCAACGCCACCACGCCGGCTGCCGCCACCAGTATCCAGGGGCGGAATCGCGCAAGAATCTGGTCCAATAGAACAGGTTCCGGGGAAGATGAAGTTCCGGATGCCGGAGATTGTGCTTCTTTTTTCTCGACCGTTGCCGCCGGGAAAAGCGACGCCCTGGTCGGCGGCGGACGGATTGAACCCGTAGCCGGCACGCGTAACGGCGTACGATTATTCATGGACGCTGTGGATTCAGCGGTCGGAGGCCTTGGCGTCGCCGCCGGAGTCTCCTTTTTAGGTGTTTTCTGGGCCGTCCTGCCCAACACTTCATAAAGCGTGGCGGCATCTTTTTTTCTATTTGTCGCCATACATCACCCCGAAAATTCGCGAGCCTGACAATCCATGTGCGCCGCGTATAGCGTAATGTATCGACCCGGAGCGGTAACTACAATCATTGGAATGATTATTTTTTCAATTCCCACATTTAATAAATCACGTATCATTGCATAATCAATGGTAATGGAAGATGCGATGACCCTGTTTTTTCTTCATCCTGAACTGCTGGTTCTTCCGCTGCTGGTCGCTGCAGGCGGCTGGTTCCTGCTGCCTCGCAGCGGAAGCATCGAAACCCCATTTACCATCCTGGAATTCTGGCCGCAGGAAATGTCCAAGGTTTCGGGCCGGTGGAAAACAACGCCGGATTGGCCATGGATATTGATTCTCACGGCGGCCATTCTTGCCGCCTTGGCATTGTGTTCACCGCGCCTGCAAAGGGCGGAGCGAAAAAATACTGCCACACCGGGCGTAACGCTGCAGGCCATCGGCCGCAGTCTTCCGCATAACCGCAAAAGCATGGATATATTTATTCAATCCCGCAATGTCCGCGGCAACTCCAATTATCAAGTCATCCTTACAACGCACCACCAAACCCTGCGACGCACGGTATCCGCCGGTGCGCTGAAAGCCGGAATCGATATTTCTCCCCTTTCGGCAACACCCGCAATTGCCATCACGCTTAAGCAACACAATCGCATCATCGCACATAAGACACTGCAACGCGTATCGGGCACCAAACCCATTACCGCGCATTTTATCGGTACGCCGCCATCCGCTTTTCTACGACTCTTTGCGGCCCTGCCAGAAGTGACCCTGCACGGCCACGCGCCCAACCGCAGCATCTGGATCGTCCAGCAACGCCGCTTTAATCCGAAAATTCTGCACGGTATATCCAACAGTACCATCGTTCTGTTAAGTAATACCGCCGGCCCGGGACTCACACCGGGCACAAAGATAACCCTGAACCGCTCCAGCCCCCTGGCCGCACTAACCCATCGCGGGTTGATGCATGCGGTAAATCCTTCCCGCACCACCGTACGAAGATTTTTTACGGCCCATTTGGATTCGCATTGGCAAATTCTCATGGCCATTCAAGGCCGCCCCTGGCTGGCGGAAAGACGTGATGCGCCACATGCCCAGACGTGGCTGTGGATTGCCGCGCCGCTGGATTCCACCTGGACCACCTGGCCAGATCATGCTTCTTTTGTCATTTTTTTCGCCAATGTCCTGGCACACCTGCAAAAATCGCCCAGTCCCGATGCAGGAGGAAACTGGTGGCAGGCTGCCCCCTCACACGCCAAGGTCCTTGCGCAAGGGCCAAAAAACACCGTGCGCCCAACCAACCTCAATATTGAACTTGCCGTGCTGGCGTGCGTGTGTCTGCTTTCAGGCGTACTGCCGCTGGCCTTGCGCGCCAGGATTTCGGGCACGCCATAATGCCAACACGCAATGGAATATCACCCATCCGTGCGCGGGCCTGTGACAGTTTATGCAGCTTCTTTTCGCGGCACGATCGGTTTTCCTGTCATGGCCGGGACGTAAGCCGGGCGGTTGGCCCAGAATCTTTCCCATCGGCCATCCTGGCTTTTCCATGCCGCACGCAATGCCAAGATGGCTTCCACCCCGTGCAGTCGCCAGCGTTGTTCGGTGCCTTTGACACGCTTGTTAAATGTTTTCACGCCTGCCTCGGTATTGCCGGAGCCTATGGGCCAGCCGTTACGCCGATACTTGGCGTACTGCATGTGCTCCTGATGTTTTTCAAAATACCCCAGTTCGCGACGAACCGCCACCTGCGCCTCGGACGGCTTATCCAAAGGGTCCTTATCTACAGGCTCGCCATCCACCGGCACGGTCTGTTCTATCGGCCCGGCAACCCCTTTGGCACACACCATCATCTGCTCGACCTGGCCTTCCCAGAGCAGACTTTCCAACTCGTCACCCAGCGTCTTGGCCGCCAGCGCGTCATTATTGCCGTACACGGCCCTCGCCAACACATGCACATGTTCCACGGCATGGTAATAATCAACAATCCGATGATCCGCCAGTTTCAATTCTGCCGCCAACGGATCGATCCAGTTGCCGCCGTCGCTTATATTCAGCACCACCGCAGCACGCTGCTGCCCGCGACGATGAGCCTCCAGCTTGACCATGGGCCCAAAGCCCTTGGCATCCTGCATCGTTGCTGTGTAAGTGGCCACCAAGGCCTGCGGCTTTTGTTCCGCGCCATCGCCGGGTATATAGCTGGTGAAGCTGGCCACTTTATCTTCACGCCAACGGCTTTGCGTCTGCGGGTCTTGGTCGCGCGTATGTACCCGCCCGCCATCCATACCTATAACCAGCAATGATGGGGCGTTGGCAGGCCCTTGTGAATGTACCCCGCACTGCGCCAACGCCGCTTCCTGGGTCCGCTGGGCCACCAACCAATCCCCTATCCGTTCCGACCAACGTTGAATCTGTTTGCCGTCCAATTCCACTTGCCAGTCCAAGTTCAGCGAGCGGGCCGCATCATCAAACACCCGATCCGCCGCCTCACGCCCGATCCGCTCTGCCGCCAAGGGCGTCAGGGGTACCTCCGCCGGCAAACCCCAATCACGATCCTGAGGGGGAAAAAGACCGGCCACACTGCCGGCAGCGACCATGCTGCTTGGTCAGCACGATCACCCCATCGGGGCCGCGAATCTCTTTTTGCGCCGGGGCTCCGGCCCAACGCGTTTGCTGCGAGCCGCAGTGCGGACAACAACCAGCCTCTGTTACCTCAGCCGAATCCGTCAGGGCGGCACGTTGTTCCAATATGATTGGAATCACGTCCGCTTTGAACGCCTGAAGTTGCAATTCGAAATCCCGAAACGTTGTGCCCCGCAACGGCTTGCTCTCGTCGGCCGGGATGAACCGCTCCACCGCCGCCTGAAATGCTTTGTTGATCCGCTCCAAGGCTGCTTGACGTGTGGTGACTGCCGACATGATTGTTCCTCCATGAACATGGTGACAAGACTCCCGAACCACGTCCTGTGGATCGGTTGATTCCTATTCTACCACCGCCGGGCTCTGGACAAAAACTGTCACACGCCCTCCGTGCGCCCTCACCGCTTAGTGCCCAAACAGGCCGTGCAAATTATTGATAATATTGGGCGCGTTTTTAAGAGTATTGCCCAGATCATGGCCGATATTCTTCAGCGGCTTGGCACTCAAATGCAACTGCGGCTTACTGGTGGTGCCGTCAATACTTAATGGGATCGGAATAGTAATTCCCTGTCCTGTGACATTCACATTCTGATGCACGGTTTGATCCAGGCCCACCCATCCGGAAAAGTCCACTCCATAACTGACCAGAAGCACCTGAAGATCCTGATAATAAATTTTCCCCGCTTTGAGATCAAACTTTGTCGGCCGAATGCCGCTGTCTTTCATTGCCATGCCGGATCCACCATTGCTTACCAGCGGCCCCATGCTGCGGCCAATCAGGGCAAACAGCGGAGAATCCGATGAAATATGCGTTGCACTAATGGTTCCTGTGAGTGTCCCCGTTTTCTTAAGTTGGGCGTATGCCAACGGAACAGTAGCCTTCTGCAACTGCATATTCACCGTTCCGGTAAGTTGCACGCCACTGGAATTGTTTCCGGCACCCCACGCCAATGGCAGGAAATTCAGCAGACTTCCGCCCATGGCTTCGTTCATTTGCACCTGGTTCACCAGCGCCAGCGGGCGGGTGAGAATATATTCCGGCGAAGCAAGATTAAAATCAATGTGGCCGCCGGTATTAAGCGTTCCTTTATTGGCGGGTATCGCGCTGGGAATTAACCGCAGAATGCCGCTGGATTGAACAAACGGAATTTTTCCAGGCCCCAGCGTCAGGCCATCCATGGCGATTTTATTAAATCCTAAAGATGTCCGGGCGATTTCCAGCTTGCGAAGTTCGCGCAAACCCGGGTCCGCTGTGAGCTGACCGGTAATATTTAATTTCATCGTATGCTTGCCCGTCATGACCAGACCGGCGGGCAGCATCGGCCCCAGCAACGCCTGTATGCGAGAGAGATTATAGCTGAATGCACCGGTAATATTTTCCGGCGATTTATACGACCAGGCAATCACGCTGCCCTTGTTCAGTTCGATCGTATTGCTGCCGGGGCCGGTCACGGCGTGCTCTCCGATTGTACACGCATCAAGACATGTAAATGTTGTAGCCGCTGGATTCAGCAACCCGGAAACCGTCAACACCAGATTATCCGGAGGCAGTTTTGCAGAGCTTCCGGGAATGATGAGCTGGTAGTTCTTCACCCCGCCGCCGATCGTAAAGTTGATCAAAGAACTCGCAGGATTTGCCGATCCAACGGTCTTAGCCGCCCCTTTCAGTGCCAAAGCCCCTTGAAGTGTTGAGCCGGCTTGCAGTTTTCCCAAGGCCTCAAGCAAAGGCACAAATTTCTTTAGATTGGCGTTAATGGCAAACGCAGGAACATTTGCCGCCACAGAGCCACCCGTTTGCAGCGTCATGGGCTTTGGAACGCTTAATTCAACAGCGCCATCGGATGTGTGAATCGCCAGAGACGAAATTTTTACATCTGTCACTTTGGCCAGCATTGCCCGACACGCCATATCAAGAGTTAATTTTGGTTCCACAAATTGCGCAGGAGAAGCCTTGGGCGCGATATTGCGGAAGCTCAGGTTATCCATTTCCAGATGCAATTTGGATATCGTCACAGAACCGGGTTGATACGCCGCAGCAATGACCGAATGCGTAACCGTTCCGCCAATATCATCCTGCGCCAGCGACGGTGAAAACAGGGCGGCCATTTTCATCACCGCGGGCAAGTTGATGCTGGAAATATTGACCTGCGCCATCGGTACAGTCCATCCGGTGGCGACTTTTTGTGCTTCCATCTTTCCGCTGGGAATATTAATTTCCGCACTTTGAATACCAAGTGTGCTGTTGACACCGGTGATGGCACCATGCGGCGAAAGCAGGGTACCATCCGAATGGATGTTCACAGTTGGCTCGGTAATCACCGGCCGCCCCTGACCCAATCCTACCGCCAGACCATTAAGCGCCACGCTCAGGTGGTAGGGTATTTTCTGCGCCAATATATCCGCAGCGGTTGCGTTAACATCCAGCGTACCGGCCACACTGCGGCCCTTCAGCGCCACGAAAGGAGCCGCCTCCTGCACCATATTGGCCAGCACCGCCTGCAGGCTTAATGCGTACGCTCCGTGGTTTTGCCCAGTCAATAGAACATTTAACTGCGGCGCACTTTGCGGCTTTCCATTTGCCGTGGCGGCCTGATCCATCATACCTTTAAGCAGATTCCACCGGGTATTCGAGCGTTGAAAATCCGCCCCAATCAGCACCGGATTGATGACAAACGGCTTTTTTTTCCATGTGCCACGCAAATCGGTAAATGACAGGGTTTCTTGCCCAGTTGATTCCTTGCCCTTGCTGTTTAAATCAGCGTGTAAATTCATGATACCGTGCCGCAGCCGCAGTGCCAGTTTCTTCAAGCCCAGCGTGTTGCGAAAGCTTGATGTGAGCCAGCCGAGGTTGCAATCGCTGCTTACGTGAAGGTCTGATGCGCCCCAGTCGGCCTGATTATTCTGGATGGCTTTTAGTTCCGCCAACGTGGCATCACCGGATACCAACACTTGAAGATTGCTCGATTTTAGCCCCACCGAGCCAACATGAAATCGCTTTCCCTTCCAGGAAATATCCAAAGGCAACGTCACCGTGCCAACCTGCGGCCGGTCCCCCTTCAGTAGCGTGCCGCCCAGCGCGCAATTGGTAATTGTCAGCGGTCCGGAAATTTCTCCGCTGCCTGCTTGGGGTGCATTGACAGAAATTTTCCCGTTCACCACACCATGAAATACGACCGATCGACTGGTGCGCGGCAAAATCTGGGAAATGGCGGTCAGATCAAGATTGCTCACCAGCAGTTTAAGTTGGCCGGTCAGTTGGTTCAACGGCAGAATTTCTCCATTTTTTATCGCTGTTAAATTCGCCACCAGGGAAAAGTCCGCCGGCTTGGCATGAGCCTGGGCAATATGCAGGTGAACATTAGCCTGAACAGGCTTGCCCAGGGTATTAAAGGCGACCGTTCCAGTAGCCGCAGCCGACCCGTTCGGCGCACCGTTGGCCTGTGTCCAGTGCAATGGAAGAATAGCAAACTTAACCCCGCTGGTCACCGGCGGCAGCGCGCCGGAAAGACTCTGCGCATTGGCGTGTGCAGAATGCCCCAAACTGATCGCCGCCATCACCGAGGTTTGTCCGCCGACAAAATGCAGACCGCTGGGCAAAGCAATCACATGAGGCAAAGCGGTGAGCGTCCGCGCCAGCGGAGCCGACGCAGTAATGTTAAACACCGCGAGCTTATTGGAAACCTGCTGATGATGCAGCACCGCCAGCACCGTGGCAATAGATCCATGCCCCGTCACCGACGCCCCGCCCAGCGCGGTCTCAATGCCCAGGGCACTGATCTGGTACTCACCGGCCTGCCAGGATGCATTGATCGGAACCTGCACCGTTCCCAACTGCGGGGAATCCCCTTTTAACATCGCACCAGAGAGCGCCGCATTTTTAACCAGAATATGGCCCATGACCGAGCCAGTCCCCGCCGAAGGAATCTTGGCCGCCAAGGCCAGAGTCAAGTCACCGCTGGGAGAAACCTTCACTCCAGCCATACTTAACACCGGCGCTAGCGCCGCAAGATTCAGCTTTTGTATGCCCGCAGTGACCGTCCCGGTCATGTTTGCGACAGGCATGATTTCCCCGTTGGCAATCGCATTGATTACCGCCGCCACATGAATTTTGCTGCGGGCCTGATTGACCAGGCCGGCGGCGGTATCCAACTGCACCGTGATCGGCTTATTGTCCAAGGTATCCAGTGCGACGATCAGGCTCGTATGGTCCGCATGAAAAGGCTGTAAACCCGGTGAAGTAAAAGACGCCTGTGCCAAGTTCAATGTCAACGTGGCGTTAATTTTTGGCAGCGTGGTTGCAGTGCTGCTGCGCTTAGTTGTTTGCGGTGCCGCGGACTGCGTGGACGCGGGTGTTGCCGCCGCCGGATGCGGATTAGCCAGCGCCTGCATGATATTGAGTTGATGATTGCTATCGCGGCTCAGCGTGAGCGTCTTGATATCAATGGCAATATTTCCCAAATTATGCCAATTGGATAATAAATTTAAAATACTGCGGTGCGTCACGACATTCACATTACCGACTACCACGTCACCATTGGGATCTTTGAGCGTCACGCGGTTCAACTTGGCGGGCGTAAACCATCCTAATGACATGCGCCCGATTGCCACGCTGCCGCTGATGCGCGAGTTAATTTGTGATTCAACAAACCGCACCCCTGGCCCCGTGCACATCATGCTGGGAATTGCCAGAATCAGCAATACCAACAGCAGCAGCACAATTCCCACCACGATAGGCCACCGCCGCCGCTTACGCGCTGGCGTATTGGCGCTTCCGTTGGATACTTTATTTTCTCCCCCGCCGGAGTTACTTCCGCTCGAAGCGCCGGAATTCATGGATGGTTTATTATCAGTCATTACTTAAATCCTGTTACCACATAACTTCTGCACCGCCCCGCCTGGCGACGGCCATGGCAAAGCGCAGCATCTATTTCAGTCAAGCACCCCGGAGCCATGGCAATCGCCATACCGGCCCCGCAGGAGCAACTTACACCATAGTATATCCGCAGAAATTCCAATTGTATCGGGTCACTTCTTGTAGAGCACCGGATGATATTCCGGTTGATAATCCGGTTGATAATCCGGTGGTTGATCCAGTGTCGCCAACCAACCACCGGGTTATCACCACGGTGCTCTATGACGCGACGATGCCCGGGAGCACCGGATGGTAATCCGGTGGTTGAGCCAATCTCGCCG
>JAJZDN010000070.1 GCA_021805985.1 Planctomycetota bacterium
TGGAGGCGTGCATGTCACACCACTTTCCTTTGGTTGCGGCGGAGCCGCGCTGGGGAATCGGTGAAATCTGTGGATCGCTAGGTTTCTGGCTGCCCTGTGAGCGGTTGCCACAATATTCTACCGTGCCGTCGTTTAGTCGTGGTGAACCCTTCGTTGATCCATATAATCGCGTTCCAATCCGGCTCTAAATTTGTTATAATTCGCGGTTGGTTTGAAGGCTAACGGGAAACTTTAATGAAACCATTTTGGCGACTAATGCGGGGCGCATGGCCCTACCGCTGGCAAATTGTATTTTCGTTTTTGTGTGCTATCGGCGTGAGCTTGTCTTACGCCTCCGGCGTAGCAACGCTTTATCCGGTTATGAAGATATTTATGGGGGCGGAAGGGGTGCATGGCTGGCGGGACCAGACCATCGCCCAGCAACGCCTGCAGATCCAAACATTGGGGCTGACCGCCAGTGCCCGCAAGGGAAAACTGGCCATCAGTGTTCTTGGCGTGGGTGCCAAGGCCCAGACGCCTTTGCATAGCATTCAAATTGGTGATCAAATTCGTAGCGTGCGGATTGTGTCTCCCACCGGGCAGACAACGGGGAAAGCCGATTCCTGGCTCAAGATGATGTCCCTATTGGCGAATGCCAAGCCCGGCAGCACCGCGCAGTTAACCGTAACTGCCAATGATGGCTCGGCACCGCGAACGCTTTCTGCGACACTTCCGCCGCTGAAATGGAGTACACGGCTCTGGGCTCCCGCAGTGGCGGTTATGCCGCAGCGCCGAATCTGGAGCCTGTTCTGGGTGGTGATGGTCTTTATCGGTTTGTGCATTGTGGGCAGTATATTTCGGTATTTCCAGACCTTTATCAGCGGTTTGGTAGCCAGTAAAATCATAATTGATTTGCGCCGCAAACTCTTTAGTCGTATTCTGGATTTGCCGCTCTCGTATACAGCAAACAAAGGCACGCATGATCTGATTAGCAGGGTCAATGTAGACACGACCTTCGTCGCCGGTGGCCTTGGAACTGTGCTGGGGAAGGCGATTCTGGAGCCGACAAAATCTCTGGGCGTGGCGATTCTGGCGGTGATGGTGGATTGGCAGATGTTCCTGGCAATGCTGCTGATATTGCCGGCCATGGGCGTGGTGATCCGAAAATATGGTAAAAAAATGATGAATATGGGGGGCGTGCAGTTGCAGGGCTGGTCCGCGGTAGTGGGCATCAGCAGCGAAGCGCTTGGATCCATGCGGGTTATCAAGGCCTACTCGGGAGCCGGATATGAGCGGCGACGTTTTGCCAGAGCAAATCGGGATTTGTTTAAGGCCACGCGTCACCTCCAGCACTATTCAGCCCTTTCCCGTCCTTTGTTCGAGACTATGTCGATTATATTGGTGAGCATTCCGTTGATGTGGGCGGCGGAGTTGACCTTCCACCATGTCATTGGCCGGGATGAATTTTTCCTGATGCTGGCGTGCTTGATTGCTATTTTTGAACCCCTGCGGAAACTCAATGATATTAACAGCCAAGTGCAGATCGCCAGCTCGGCGGCGCAGCGCTGCTTTCAAATTATTGATCTGCCAAAGGAGCCTAATTTATCGCCGAGTTTGCCGAAGCTCGCACGGCACGGACGAACCGTTCAATTTGAGCACGTCTCGTTTAAATATCCCGGCCATGACGAGTGGGTCTTGCAAGATATTAATATGACTGTTCCTCGAGGCCAGGTGGCGGCTGTGGTTGGGAGCAATGGTTCGGGTAAAACCACCCTGCTTTCGCTCTTGCCCCGGCTGTACACTCCTACCGAAGGGCGCATTCTCATTGATGGGGTAGATACAGGCACGGTGTCAGTAAATTCCCTGCGGCGACAGATCGGCCTGGTGACACAGGAAACAGTTTTGTTCTCTGATACGCTGTACAACAACATCGCCTACGGAATGCGCCAAGCCAGCAACGATCAAGTTATGCAGGCTGCCCGGCGCAGCTACACCGACGAATTCGCCCGTGACTTGCCCCAAGGCTATCAAACGCAGGTGGGACAGGGCGGCGCACGGCTTTCCGGCGGCCAGCGGCAGCGCATCGCGTTAGCCCGGGCCATTTTACGAGACCCGGCCATTTTAATACTTGATGAAGCGATGAGTCAGGTGGATTCAGACAGTGAAGCGAAAATCGCCCTGGCCTTGGAAGATTTCATGCGCAACCGCACAACCTTTATTATCGCCCATCGCTTCAGCACTGTGATGTCCGCCGACACGGTGGTATGTCTGGATGCGGGCCGAATCGTCGGCTGCGGCACACACGCCGAACTCTTCTCAAGCTGCGCGCCGTATCGAAGGCTGTATGATACTCAGTTAATTAGCCAAGCCGCAAGGGCGCCGGACGCGGCCATACACGAAGGGGATGTGTCGGCGACGGCCGCCCCCGTGGGACAATAGCAGTCGCAGCGTGGGAAGATAATCCCCACCTTTCAAAATTAACAACCAAATTTGCCGGTCTCCGTCCAGTACGCACAGACGTCATCCCAAGCGATTTCTTCCGGCCAGTCACGATGGTTTCGCGCCGACGGATCAGCGTTTACCCGGATAAGTGGCTCGCTAAACTCAGTTTGGCTCGCGCATTGAACCTCAAGGTTTCGGCCAGTGCGTGTCCCGAATTCTCGGGCCACCCGATTGGCAAAGGCTCCCTGGCTTTCAATATATCCACTGGGTTCCGCTCGGCTAACACCGTTCTGGCCGGATAAGGACTCGCAGAACTCGCGGTATGCCATTGCCAAAAGCCCCACGTGTATATTGTCCCGAATATATTCCGGGGTTTTGACCATGGGTATACGATTTGCTGCCCACTCACGCGCGAGGTAAGTCGTAAAACGAGGTTCTTCCAACGGTCCGAATGGATTGGGTATAACAAATTTTCCGATTCGCATCCCCAGTCGGTGGGCTTCCATGCGATAAATTTCAAAAGAAAAATGTTTCGAGAGTCCGTAAGGATTAAATGCTCTATGATCAACATCCCCAACACCTTCGAATGGCTCAAAAACCGAGCCTGTGATGATCACTTTCTGGCACCCATTTTTGACCAACGCGGAAAGAATGTCTCTCGCTGATTGCGTGTTTTTTTTCGTAGCCTCGATAGCATCAAAATCCCAACTGCGGTAGTTATCCATCGTAGCAGCGTGATGGCAGTACAAATCGAACTTGGTGCCCCGTACCAACTCTAAGAACGCAGTACTGCCCCCATCCAGATTCCACAGTGGTTCCACCTGATTGTGTATTTGCTCTACCCTGGTACGGCGGATACCCTGGTAGGATTCCCGCTCTCCGCGGAATGTGGCAAAAACGTGGTGCCCCGCGTGAACCAGTTCTTTTGCAAACCAGTATCCGGTAAAAGAGCTCGTTCCGGTTAGAAGAATTCTCATATTAGTAACCTGAAAGATGGAAATTAGGGTCGAAATCTCGTGCGTTACGATCCTTTTCGGATATCACGCTTGGCTCGCGAGGCCAATGTATACAAATTGCAGGATCATTCCAACGCAGTGCCCGCTCGTGCGGCCCCGAATAGAACGCCGACGCTGGATACAGTACTTCGCTTTCATCGACCAGCGTCATAAAGCCATGGGCGCATCCTTTTGGAACATAGAGCATCGTCCGATTTTCGGCGGAAAGCTCAACGCCGTGCCATCGAAGAAATGTTGGAGAGGACGCACGCATATCGACCACAACGTCGTAGATGGCACCTCGAATACACCGGACCAATTTAGCCTCGCCGTGAGGCGCAATTTGGTAATGCAATCCGCGAAGCGTGCCAGCGACCTGGCTCATGGAGGTGTTGATTTGCGGGAATGCCGACTCCATGCCATTTGCGGAGAATTCATCAGTATCGAGCATGCGAGCGAAAAATCCCCGTTCATCCGCCCTTAATTCCAGCGAGACAATCAGTGATCCTTCAACAGACGTGGGAACGTAACGCATCAGGCCATCCTCCGGCCAATGGACAGATAGCGGGCACAGGCCACCGAGTCGGGTGTCAACATACGGCGCGCATCAAAAATGGTTTTTCCTTCTATACTTGTTGAGTTGATCTCGGCATATTCGGGCCATTGAGTCGCAAGAATAATAATATCGGCGTCCCTAACCCGTTCTCTCCAACTCTTAAGAAACTCCACCTGAGAGGCGGACGGCCCCATCGCACGCTTGAAATTTTCTGTTGCAATAGGGTCATGAGCCAGCACGTGGGAACCTTTTGCAAGAAGCGACGCAATGATTTTCAATGAGGCAGATTCTCGCACATCATCCGTGTCGGGTTTAAATGCCAGTCCCAGCACCAAGGCTGTGCGACCAGCAAGGGAACCAGTATCCTTTTCGATGATATTAATCACCTGCTGCGGTTGCGATTCGTTTACCGCCAGCACTGCATTCAGCATTTCCATGGGTAATCCCAGCCGCATACCCTGCGTACGAATCGCCTGTACATCTTTGGGAAAGCATGATCCACCAAAGCCACACCCCGGCACCAAATACGTCAGGATGGGTGGCGTTATTCGACGATCGCTTACGATCGGACTCCATCGCTTGTCAAGATGCACGCCGCGAGCGACGTCCATTATGTCGATTCCCCCTAAAGCGGCAGCCAGATTAGCAATCTCATTGATGGCGGAAATTTGTACCGCCAACAACGCGTTGTTTGAATATTTAATTAACTCTGCGGTGCGGCTGTTGACATGCAACTTTTCGGTCTGCCACGGGGCATACATCGTCTCCAGGCGATGGAGCGTGTTTTTGTCCTCATGGCCAAAAACGATCCGATCGGGATACATGAAATCTTCAATCGCATTTCCCTCTCGCAGAAATTCAGGGTTCATTCCGAGTCCAAAATCCCCATGTTGTTTGCCGGAGGCCTTTTCGATTTCCTCCTTTACAACGGTGTCCGTTGTTCCCGGGACCACCGTACTTTTAACGACGATGGAAATATGCCGTTGACTGGCTTTGATATAACTGCCAATTTGACGGGCGGCTGTGCGCACTTGGTCCAGGTCTATCTCGCCGTTCGACGAAGGGGTTCCAACCGCAATAAGGACGATCTCCGAGGAGCCTAGTGCCTCCTCAAGCTCAGTCGTTGCACGGAACCTGCCGGAGGAATGTACTTCTGTGAGAAGCTCCGGGAGGCCTCTTTCGTAAATAGTCGGATGCCCCGAGTTGAGCCGCTGCACGGTGGAGGAATTTGTGTCGACGCAGCACACATGGTGCCCTTTAGCCGCTAAACAGACCCCCGATATTAAACCGACATACCCCGTGCCGACGATGGTAATATTCATGACACGCCCTCGGATTTCAAGAACCGGAGGTATCGCCTGACGCCTTCCTCAACGGAGACCTTCGGATCGTATCCAAGCTTCTTTCGCGCTTTCGCAATTACCGGACACCGGCGGTTTGGATTATCGGTAAGATATTGAGGATCTTCGCTTTCCTTGAACAATACCTTACCGGTGTATCCAAAAATCTCACGTCCCGCCTCTTGGTAAATTCCAGCCAAATCTCTGACCTTGATTTCCGGCTTCTCTATTCCAATATTGAAGTAATCGTATTGGCCATGTACCAAGCATAAGAGATAGCCTGTTATCGCATCGGAAACATAACAAAAAGTGCGGGTCGGCGTACCATCAGACAGGATTGTGATATCGCGGCCCTCAATCACCGCTTTTGCAAAATCTGCGGGTAGCCTGCGGTCTCCAATTCGCATTCCGGGGCCGTAGTTGTTAAATGGTCTGGCAACCGTGATCGGCATGCCGAACTGCTGTGAATAGACCCAGCATAACGTTTCGCCAAATCGCTTGGCCTCATCATAGCACGCCCGTGGCCCGTGGCATGAGACGTTGCCGCGGTACTCCTCATCGGTCGGAATGAACTGAGATTGTGGATCGCCATAAATCTCGCTGGACGAGAAAAAGAGCATGCCTTTTAGTTCGCCCGTGCGTCGGTAGAAATCCAATAACCGGCGCAACCCCCAGATATTTGCGTCGATTGTCTCCACGGGATATTGCCGATAGAAAGTGGGTGAGGCAATCGAGGCTGCGTGAATGATTAAATTTGCACGATCGGCACCTGTGATAGCTGCAATATCATCGCGCGAGACATCAAACTGACGTAGGTCCAAAATCGCTGGAAACTCGTCGACTAATAGCTTTAGCCATTGAGGTTGTCCCAGCAGGAATGTATCAAGCCCAATAACTTTAAGGATTCCCAACTGTTGCGCATAGCGTACCAGGAATTGCGTCAGGTAGTACCCGAGAAAGCCTCCACAACCAGTGATAACCACGGTAGACTTTTTTGGCCATTCTCGGCCACTCACCGCAGAGTAAATATTTTCGAGATCTTGAGCCACCGTCGGATTGGGCATATTACGATTCCTTCACAACTTTATGCGCCAGGCTTCGGCTCTTGTAACCATGGGGCCTTGCCTGATTTCCAAAGTTCGTCAAGATACTCCTTCTCCCTCTGGCTGTCCATGCAAGCCCAGAAGCCGCCGTGGCGATAGACCTGAAGCTGCCGATCGGCCGCAAGCCTGGTTAGCGGCGCGCGTTCCAGAATCAAGGAACCCTCGGTCGAGAGGTAGCGAGTAAAATCGCGACGAAAGAAGAAATAACCGCCGTTGATTAATGAGTGCGGCAAATCCGGCTTCTCGTTGAAGCGGGTAATCGTGTTATCTTCGGCAATAATTTCACCAAATCGTGAGTGCGCGTTGACGGCTAGCATTGTTCCGATTTTCTTATGGGCTACGTGGAATTCAAATTCACGCCGCAGGTCAACGTCCGTCAGCCCGTCGCCGTACGTCAGCGCGAAGTGCTCGGCATTGCCCAAATACCTCTCAGCCGCCCGTCCAACGCGCCCACCCGTCATGGTGTCATTGCCGGTGTATGCCACGGTCACTTCCCATCGTTCGTTGTGGTGGATGCCATGGTATCGTATCGCATTGGTGGTCAGATCAACGGTGAAATCCGAGTTCAACGCGTGATAATTGAGGAAATAATCCTTGATCACTTCCGACTTGAATCCAGTACAAATAACGAATTTCTTGAAGCCGAACAGGCCGTAACGGGACATGATATGCCAGAGTATCGGATGGTTGCCTACCTCCACCATTGGCTTGGGTCTGAATTCCGTTTGTTCCCTGAGGCGCGTCCCGAAGCCCCCCGCTAGAATGAACACCGGCACACTGGAAATATCCACGAAACGCTCCTTTTTTTGGATAAATACCTTCCATCCATGATCCTTGAGATCGCGTTGGGCTAGATCGGCTCACGATTTATCCCAATACGATGCAAATGTCGTTCAAGGACCGCAACACTTACAAAGTCAGTATTGATGATTCGTGGCCAATCGGTGACCGGCACTCTCAAGGGGTTGCCACGCAACAGTTCAATTTTGATCCCTGGGCAACGATAATGTCGGATCAGCAGGTCCCAAAGATGGTGCGTGGAATTTACATCTCCCCCCCCCATCTGAACCGCAGAGCGCCATTTCATAAGGTGCTGCTTCCGCATGACATCTTCACTTATTGTGTCAATGGAGCAATATGCACCAACGGTTAATCCTTGTGCCGCAGCGAATTTGCTCAATCCCATTTCGAAGCTGGCGATTTGCCCCGCCTTTGTCATGTACGGCGTTGACTCGAACCTTCGAATAAACTCCGGTAGGACGACCTCCTGCGCCGTCCGATCAAACGCGAGCCAGTAGCTCTGGGCGTGGTATACGCCAAACGCACGGCTATCGGTCAAGCCCAGGAGATTCAGTTTCGAGTCTCGCATCCAGGCAAAGAATTCGTTCGGTTCAGCTACAGGAAAGTAAATACTGTCGTTGACGAATACGACGTGGTCATAACTGTTGAGTATCTCCGAGTCGAGCGTCTTGAGTGCCAGGTACCACGAACCGAAGTCGCGCCCGGCGTCATTCTTGATAATAATGCAGAAAGCCATGTTCCGGACTTTTTCAAGCTCCTTGGGGTCCGCTACAGCGGTGATAACACAGATGTCGGCACCAAGCTTCGATAACGCCCCCAGATAAGTCAGGACATAGTCGTCGATAACCCCGTCGCGATCGTAATGGGCAAATAGTACGAGTCGGCGGCAACTTTGCGATCGCGTTGCGACGCCCTTGAGTTGTTGCACGAGACGAACGAAGCGATGAGCACCGTATAAGGCCCGGGTGCCATCTCGGCACTCGGCATAACCTGCCCGCAGAAAATAGTCCCAACCGCTCCTATACGTACCGCAGGCGACGCGTTGGCGCAAATCGGCGTTATCAGCAAGGTACACAGCCTCGTCGAAGTCAAACCAGAGGTTACCGAGCTTGAACCGGAATACACGCCAATGGGAGGTCGGAATTTCATTTATGCCGTATCGCAAAAAGTGCACGCGGGCGGACCCGAACGCTCCATCACGGACACTTCGAGCGACATCCGGGTTTACCGAGAGGTACGTATTCTCGTCAAAATCAATATTGTGGAGGTCAAGGCCCACGAGAGCTTCCGCGGTATTCTCCATCACAGTGCATGGGGAATGCGTGCCTTTAGGCACCAACTTCTTACCCATCAGGAAATATCGAATTGGACGGGTTTTTTTTCGCAGCCCTTTTAGGAAGCCCACAGGCGAGCCAGACCCTCCCTGTTGCCCCTGTCTGACTTGGCCCTTTCCCAGTCCATCGATCTGCGCTAATGATTTTCCCATGAGGAAATAGCGGACCGGCCGGGTTTTTTTCCGGACGGCCCTGATCGGGTTCGGGAGTCCGCCCAACCGGCGCACCCATCGCCCTACTTCTCGGAGAGGCCGTGTCACGCTCCAGGAAAAAGACTCGGATATCCCTCGCAGTTTGTCCTCTAGTTCGCCAATTTTCCACTCTGAGAAAGACCGCAACTCTTCCAATTCGGCAGAGCGCTGCCTCAGGCTCTTTCGCATCTGCTTGACGGATTCACCGCGCTCCTCAACTTCAATCAGGAGAGCGGAAAGCCGGGAATCTTTTTCCGCGACGGCGCGGACGAGGTTCGCTTTGGCCTCCTCTAACTGGGAAAGCTTCGCTCCGAGCTGAAGCGTGGCGATGTCGGCATTGTGCTGAGAGCATTGTCTCTTGAGGGCCATAAGCTGGGTGTCTCTCTCCGCGATGGATCGGGTGAAGTTGGTGTTCGCCTCTCTCAACTGGGTGAGCGCCTCTTGAACCGTGGTTAATTGCTGATGATAGTCGCGAGCCGCCTGCGAGGACTCATCCCGCATCGCTCTACTTGCCGCATCACGTTCAGAGACGTCTTTCTCCGCGGCGGCTTTTGCCTTTGCGCTGGTTAGCCGCATTTGCACGATTTCCGCGTATGCTTCGAGCTCATACGGGAAAAGTTTTTCTTTTCGGGCCTCTAGAAGCATCGTCTGCGGGCAAATGTAGCTCGCATCATAAAAGAATACTGGGTAAAATCCCATTCCCTGAAATTTTCGCAACCAGTAGATGGTTGGTCGGACGTTAATGTGTGTTGATTCTCTAAAATCATCGGGAGACGATGAAAATAGAATACGCGGAGCAGCCTTTGTCATGGATTCAATGGCTCGAAGGGCCTCCTCCTCCGGCATGTGTTCCAGAACCTCAATACATGTGACCAAGTCATATTTAGATTCAATTTCGTCCGCGATCGATCCGACATGACAATAGCGTTTTAAACCAGGAGGCACTTGCGCTATCGCGTACGGCGAGATATCACGTCCATCCGCTTGAACTCCCCGTTTCCGCAACTCCTCGACAAGGAATCCTATCGCGCACCCTGCGTCAAAAACTGACGACGGCCGAAGTGTGCTAACGATTCTCTCTGCAACATGCCCAAAGAAATCCAACCAAACTCTCTCATTTCGCGCATATGGCTGCGGGCCGCAGTGGGAAGCAAAATACGCCGCGCCGTAACTTTCTGCCGGGTCCACTACAACTTGCGGGTCTGTCCTGTCGGCCACGAGTTAGGCCTCCTTTTACTGTGCAATATGCAGACTATAATATCATATCCCCCAACGACCACTCGCTAAGTCTCTCCCCTCTTATGTACGAAATGCGCTCTTGCCGTTCGCATGCAGTGGCGGCGGGGGCTGTGTCGTCCGCAATTCTAAGGGGGCGGCGGGTTGATTTCGCATTGTTGCCGGAAGATCGGCGGTGTGGCGTCATCGGATTTTGAAAACGGCCCAAATTTTCCATTCCGCCGCCCCTCTATTGACGCCTCAGCTCACCGCCCGGGCCCGCCAACTTTACCTTAATGGGCGGAGCTCTTCGCCTCTGCCGTGGGCATAGAAGCGCTCCGGCTCAATGCTTTTGGTATCCCTGTTGTGCTTAATCGTAATAAACAGCCCGATCTCCTTGGCAATGTTCTTAAAATATTTTAGGGCAAATGCAACACTGAATCCGTGGCTGGCCATTTCTTGGCACACGTCAGGATGTACGACATACACTATTTTGTTTAACAACCACTTGGAATTAAGAACCGGATACCAAGCTTCCGAGTATTTGACACAAAGGTGATACCACTGTTCCTCGGTCAAGAATGCCTTATGGCCATAAAGAAATGCGTCATTGTGAAAGGCGTAGGGGTGCCACGCTTCGAACGTGGCACCATCCTTGGCTACGCGGCTCATTTCCCCGAATAAAGGTAAATGGTCTGAGGATTCTATATGTTCCAAAAAATGCGAGGAAAAAAAGCAATCTACGCTCTTATCGGGAAAGGGCAACTTATCTCTGCTTAGGTCAAGGGCATAATCAACACCATCCTCTTTGACATTATCTATGCCGATGTAACCAAGTTTTTTTTTGGAGCCGCATCCGAGGTCCAGCGCGATTTTCGGGCGGTCCATAAATTCATCCGGCATTTTAATTTACCTCTTTTGTTGCCTACACCGATTATAATGCTCTTCCAAGGTAGTTGGCAAGTTCGTAGAGGTGCCAACGCATAATTTTCCACACGCGAAATAACGTGAAATAATAATTGCAAAACCGTAATGTATATGATACATACTTCTCAAGAGGTGCCATTATGTTGCAGGGCAAAGCGAAAGTATTTTGGAGTGGTCCCAGTCAGGCCGTGCGTCTTCCCAAAGCGTTTCGGCTCACCACCACGGAGGTCACCATGAAAAAGGTCGGCAATACTCTGATCCTGGAGCCTGCGATTAGGCGCAAATGGCCTAAGGGATATGCCGCCGGCTTCGCGCAAATGCCGGCTGACTTTATACGTTACCTATACGCTGTCCCACGGCATGGAGTAATCGCTTTCGGATAACTGCTCCGTGCGTTCCACCGGTGCAATGACCAAGCCCGGCGCAATTTTCAATTCAGAATAGTTTTCGCGAAAGGACGCGATTCCCCTTGTGTCCTTCCGCGATGGGTGCGAAGATAATTTTACCTCTATCGGATAAAACCTGCCGTCACGCTCCAGCAACAAATCAACTTCAGCGCCGCTGTGGCTTCGCCAATGGTAGATGTTCGGCGGGGTTGGGAGTGTGGCCGAAAGCTTTCGAATTTCACCCGCGACGGCGGTTTCAAAAAGCGCCCCCGTCAACGGATGGCCGGATAGTGTCGATGCATCTGAAATTTTCTGCAGACTGCAGGCCAATCCCGTATCGGCGAGGTATCCTTTGGGTTTCCCACTGATTCTTTTGATGGTGTTGCCATGAAACGCCGGCGTTTCAAACCACTGGAATGTCCCGCGCAGTGTCGCCAGCCACCGCTGTGCCGTTTGCGGCGTCATGCCCAGATCACGCCCAAGCTGCGAGTGATTGATCTCCTGAGCGGTTAAGGCGGCGGCAAGTTGGACAAACCGTCCGAATTGCTGCCAATCCGCCAGATCTGTTAATAAGCGTACATCCCTCTCAATATAGGTTCGCAGATAGGCGCTGTAAAACTCGGGTATCCATTCGCGCTCCAAGGTATCAGCTTGGGGTAAAAATCCGCGCCACAACTGCTCGTTGGCAGTTCTGCCGGTTCCAAGCCGCCTCGACGGCTCGGCGACAAATCGCTCCGGATCATCGAGATAGCGCTGCAGCCAGTGGTCTTCAACTGCGGACTCGGCGATTTCGGCCAGGCAAAAACCTTCCATGTCCAGAAATGCTGCACGCCCAGCCAGAGACTCGCTGGCGGATTTCAGAACAGACCACTGCTGGGATCCGGTAAGTACGTACAACCCTGCATTTTCATTAACTGAGGTGCTATTGGAATTAGCAGATGCCCGTGCCAGATCAACGCGACGCTTTATGGCTCCCACAAGTTCCGGAGCGTATTGAATTTCGTCGAGAATTAACGGCGGAGGATGATTATTTAGAAATAAATCCGGGTCTTTCCGCGCATTGCCTACGTCCACTACCGGGTCAAATACCACGGTGTCCCAACCGGCCAGTTCATTGCGCAGCAGCGTGCTCTTCCCCACTTGGCGGCTGCCACTGACGATAACCACGGGAAAGTGCTGAACCATGCGACGGAGCTTAGCGGCGAGGATGCGGGGCTTATAAATCATCCTTGAATTTTAATGATGTCATCATTAGAAATCAAGCATAAATAGCTATACCAGGGCCTATTTCTTTATCGATCCGTGCTTTTCCACTTATGCGTTGTCGTTAATGGCTGAAATTCCACCACGTCACGGTTGAAATTCAACCACAAGACGGTTATTATTACGATATGTTGATTCAACGATACATTACACCGCTCGTCGAAACCGCACTGCTTGATACGCCTGCGGTGTACATCCAAGGGCCTCGGCAGGCCGGCAAAAGTACACTTGTGAAAATGCTTTCGGAAAAGACCGGGCGGCGTTATCTATCGCTTGATGATGCCGCCACGCTTGCCGCTGCCCGTACTGATCCGGGCGGCTTTCTGGCACGGTTTGACGGGCCGATCGCCATTGACGAAGTGCAGGCGGCACCCGAGTTGGCCCGCGCGATCAAAGCCGCCATAGATCGTGACCGTAAGCCGGGAAAATTTTTGCTGACTGGCTCCGCTGGCATCATGGTTATTCCTGACTTGGCGTTACAGCTTGTGGGTCGAATGGAACTGCATACTCTCTGGCCGTTGGCGCAACGGGAAATCACCGGCACGCATGGTTCGATGATTGATGAACTGCTAGCCGAAGAGTTTGTCAGCATACCGATCAAATCCGAAGGCCGGCAAAAATTGCTTGCACGGCTGATCGCCGGCGGCTATCCCGAGCCGCTCCATCGCACAACTTCTGAATCAAAGGCCCGCTGGTTTGATTCCTATGAAACCACAATTTTGCAGCGCGATGTGCGCGACTTGGCCAACGTGGAAAACCTGGGCATATTTCCCAACCTGCTGCGCCTTCTGGCGAGTCGCGAGATGTCTATTCTGAATGTTGCCGATGTGGCGCGAACGCTTTCACTTCCACAAACTACAGTGAAGCGATATTTGGCCGTGCTGTCCGGTTTGTTTTTGACGGGTTCGCTGCCCGCCTGGCACCGCAATGCCAACGCACGGCTGGCCAAGGCCCCAAAGGCCATGCTGGTAGATACCGGCTTGGCCTGTCATCTCATGGATTTGGATCAGGACCGGCTGGAAGCCAATTCGACCCTGGCCGGCCATCTGGTGGAAAATCTGGCAGCCGTGGAACTCATAAAGCAGGCGGGATGGGCAAAAACAAGATCTGAATTTTTTCATTTTCGCACGCTTTCAGGGGCAGAAGTGGACTTGGTGTTGGAAGATCGCCGGGGAAGAGTTGTCGGCATAGAAGTAAAATTTTCCCAGACCCTTTCCAAAACGGATTTGCGCGGTATGGAGGCGCTTCGCCAAGCCGCCGGCCAAAACTTTCTGCGCGGCATTATTCTTTACAGCGGCCATGAAACGCTTCCCTTTGGACCGGATTGCTGGGCAGTTCCAATCGACGCACTTTGGGCAGACTGCCGATGACGATTCAGTCTTATTATCTGCCTTGTTAATCGGGTCAAAGTAATGAATACTACGGGTGTATACATTGGAGGTCGATCGATGGTGCGAACGCAACTCTATCTGACACGGCAGGAACGCGATGGTTTGGCTGCCCTGTCACTGGCAACGGGCCGGAACCAAAGTGATTTAATGCGCGAGGCGGTGGATCGCCTGATTGAGCAATTTAGCGCACAGCGGAAGACAATGGTATTGGATCAAGCTGCCGGGATATGGGCAAAACGCAGGGATTTGCCGAGCGTTCCACGCCTCCGTTCCCAGTGGGATCGCGGTTAATGCTGTGACCGAGCGGATTCTTGTCGATACTGATGTGATGGTTATTTATCCCATGTTGGCGGGGATCAGGGCCGCCTATATCAAAAAATAGCGTAACCGATCACGACGGCTCTGATCACGAGTACGCAGTTCCAATCAATGCACTTTGGGCAGGCTTTTAAATCATCCTGATCGGAAATATTTTTGGTGCAATAATGGGGTCCGCGCAAAGGCCTATTGGCCAAGAATTACGACGATCGCGTCAAGGAGTCGCTGCGCGTGAATTGACGCGATCTGCCAGAGAACATCAGGACTCATAGACAACCCTTTGTGTCCTTAAGATCTCCTGTCGGCGATAGGGATTGGTGATAAAGCGGTTTTCCACAAGATCAACCGTACGACCTGCAAAAACCGCGGATGCCTCCTCCATCATTTCAGGAAGATTGTCGAAGGTCATGGCTCCGCCATGATCAAATTCTAATAGCAGATCCACATCGCTACCCGGCGAGAAATCATTGCGTAATATCGACCCGAAAATAGACAATTTACGAATTTTCCAGTGCCGACAATAGGCCGCAATCTTTTGCGTGTCTACCGGTATTGCAAATGTCTCCACGTTTCACCTCTTCAACAGGTCGGACCCCTGCTTGAAACAAAGGCCCAGCGATAGAATCATCATAGAGATTATAACCGTCCCGCGTTCAAGAGCGAAGCACCCACAAAGCGAAACCGCCGTGCCGGTTATTAGCCTGCCTGCAGGGCCGAGAATGTTCTATGCGGGGTTATTTTCCATCGCTGCTGCTGGCCACCACCCGTCAAGTCCCGGCATGCGCCAACGCGGAGACAGTGATCTGGGACTTGCGCGTTTTGCGGCTCGCCGCGTTCCGCCGGAGGGGCGGATCAAGGACATCAGCTAGATCAGGGTGCTGGCGGTAATCCGGATAGCCGGCGCAGTGGAGGGATAACCTCTGGTAGTTTGATTGGCGCACCAGCTCTATAAGCGATTGCGTGTGCGCATCGATGGGCAGTTGCCCAATCCAGAACATTTGCACTCTAAGAATTTCCCGAAACAGATTAATCGCCTTGGCACCGAGAGTCACACTTTGGTTGTGTCGCCGATGATGATTCAGCGGCTCGGGTACAAAACAGATCCAGCCATCCTGCAGGATATGGAGATAAAACATCCAATCGCCCGCGTGCTTGAGGTCCTGCATCACAGGCCGTAGCGCCGCCGTGGAGGGCTTGCGGAAAAGCACTGCACTGGCGTTGGGGATGGTATTTTTGATGATCAAGGAGTCCGCTATTTCGAGATTTCCAGGCCGCAAATAATCGTTTCGCCATTTATCCGCATCGATGTCGCGCGTGTATTGAAGATAATCATTTGCCACGATAGCACCATGCTCATCCATCATCTTTGATTGCGCGTAACTTAGCACAACACCGGAATGCCGGAACCCATCCACCAGACGATCCAGCAATGTTGGCGCGCACGAATCATCCGCTTCCGCTACCCAGATAAGTTCCGAAGTGCTTTCATCAATTCCCCGCAACCATTGTTTAAAGACGCCCTGGTTCTGACGATTTTCAATAATGCGGAACGGGATATTGCCG
This sequence comes from Planctomycetota bacterium, assembly GCA_021805985.1. Lineage (GTDB taxonomy): Bacteria > Planctomycetota > Phycisphaerae > WQYP01 > WQYP01 > JAMDCX01. The sequence continues at coordinate 15,805 of JAJZDN010000070.1, forward strand.
CACGAAAGAATCTCGCGCGCCACTTGCACGCTGTTATCTTCCGAGGCGTCATCGAGAAAGATAATCTCCGCCGGCCTGTAGGTCTGGTGAAGAATGCTCTTCAGTCGTTGCGGCAGGTAATGTGCATAGTTGAAGTTGGGCACCACCACGCTGACCTCGGGAAATGTGCAGCCCAGTTCTTTCGCCAGATCACGGGCATAGACCCCAGGATCGAAATGCTCTTTAATCAAAAGCGGACCCGCCTGGGCCACGTAGTGGCGCCCCTCCGTATCCGCCAAGCAGTCAATGATCGCCTGGCCCATGGTGCGGGTATCCTCATAGGGCACCAGACGTCCCAGCCGCGGTGTGACGATTTGCGTAAATCCGCCCGCAAAAGAAAATCCAATCACCGGCAGGCCCGCATGGAAGGCTTCCAACACCACACTGGGGAAAGGATCTTCACGAGAGGTCAGCAAATACAAATCAGCGGCGGCAAAATACCGGCTGACTTCGCGCGTGCGCGGAATAAAATGAAAATGCTCTGGAGTAGGTGCCGCGCGGAGTAACCTCTTCACGATAATCTCAAAATCCTGATGCAGGTCGCCTACCCATACGAAATGAATCGCAGGATTCTCCGCCAGGGCGGCATTACCGGCCTGGATAAATAAGTCCGGTCCCTTGCGACGATCTCCAAAGCCCGCAGCCAGCACCAGTGGGGCGTCTGTCGGAATGCCCAGTTCTGCCCGGACGTGCTGGCGAACCGTATGGCGGTCTTTCAGATACTCATTAGGGGCGTACATTCCCTGTGCCCTTATGAGCACTTTTTCGGGCGGAATTTCCGCCAGCGACAGGAAAGAGTCGCGCACAATCGTAGAGGCGAAAACCACACGATCCACAGCGTTGGCGGTTATGGCTAAATTCTCGGCCTGTTCAAATTGCCGAATCACTCCGGCCATTTCATGCACCAGCCACAGTACTTTAAATCCGTGCCTTTTTAAGTCACGGGCGATTTCGCTGCATACCACGGTGCTGCAGATGGCTCCGAAGTAAGATTGCGATTTCAGTTCTGACAATAGCGCATCGCGCTGGTGGCTTGTTAGCAGCCACCAGCGGTGCATTTCTCCGCATTGAGCGAACTGGTCTTCCAGTTCACCTTCACCCAGCGTGACGATCGAAAGGGTGCAACCCAGTTGCCTGGCAAGATGCCGACATACATTAAGAATGATTAACTGCGCCCCGTGTGGGTGACAGTCGTGCGTCACCATCACGAGTTTGCGGGGCAATGGCCCGGCGGGAAATTCTTGCAAAGCCTGTGCTGTCGCCTGCATCCAGGCATAACCATAGCGCTGATCCGGCTCCAGATGTGCACCCTCTGCCCATTCATTCCATGCGTTGATAAAAACAAATTGTTCGCCCGCGGGATGGTTTTTCGACGCATATTGGCATGCATTTTTCAACCATTGGCAGTACAAAGCGGGTGTGGCGCCGGCATAGGTTATGCCATGGCCCGGTTTGCGGGCCTCGTTGTCCCATCCCGGGCATACGCCGCGGAACAAAGCATAGTTGGGCTGGGGCATATCTCGGCAATTTTCGACCAGCGTGGGGTAGTCGTAAACAGTTCCGGCATAGTTTGAATTCAACGGCTGAACGTCGGATGTGATACTTTTCGCGTCAATATTATTGGGGGGGAATTCAATGGCATAATCAAATCCGATGGCGGCAGGATCAACACGGTCAAATGACTGCGTGTATGCGAGAGCTATTTCACCAATGCCACACTCCCGGCAATATTGCCGCCAGCGCCGTGCCGTCGCCGCAGGATCAGCCATCAGGGACGGCCGATAAACAACCAGCAGGGGTCGACCACCCACGCAGATGTAACGTGAATCTGCAAAAAGCGCACTAACTTCCTGAATAAACGCAAGATCATCTTCCGCGCTGTGCTGCTGGTGAATAAGAACCTCGTTCTCCAGGCCGTCCCAGCGGCGCGACCAGGACTCATTGGCCCAGCAAACACAGAACGGAAAATCCAACTCCGGGTGAGCGAGCATTTGCTCCAGCGGACGTTCCAGCAGCTTTCGCCCATTAAACCAATAATAGTAATAGCAGAACCCCTCGATACCATATTGCCGCGCCAATTCAATCTGTCGCTTTTGGAGGTCCAGCACACGCAGGTCATAAAATCCCAACTCCCCGGGCAAGTGCGGCTGATAATGCCCCACAAACTGCGGCTGTGCTTTAGATACGTTGGTCCATTCCGTAAATCCCTTTCCCCACCAGACATCGTTTTCGTGAATGGGATGAAACTGCGGCAAATAAAAAGCGATGGCTTTAATGCGCGTGTCAACGGCCATCCATTGAGATTCCTTCACATAGTTTGTGGTATCCGGGGATATCCTCAGCAGCGGGGCGGTCGATGTGCCCGACGTTGGGGCACGCGTTTCGGCACCAGCGGCAAGTGATGAAGATGACGAGAGTTTGCTGGGCGCAAGCGGTTTTCTCATGATCCAGTAACGCAATGGGCGGGTTTTTTTCCGCAGCTTCCGCAGCGATTCTAGAAAAGTTGCACTTTTTCGCGCAGGAGATTCGTTGACCTGCTCACGGTGCTCACTGCGTGCACGCGGTAATGATTTACCCATAAAAAAATAGCGTATAGGGCGCGTACTTTGACGCAGTGTCTTAAGCCGCCCGCGCATCGTTCGAGCTTCGCGCCAGCGAATCATTTCTGTGATCTCCAGTTGCCCCCTGATTAACGCGGCATGGAGCCCGGTGATCGTTTCGTGGCGACGTGACAGCTCGGTGGTGAGTTCCGTGACTCGGTGCTTCTCATCTGCTACCTCCGCTTTATACCCTGCCAGTTGTCCGGTGCTTTCAGATAGTTGGGTTTGCACAAGGACAAGATCATGTTCGCGTTCCGCCAAGCGCCCGCTAAGCACTGCTGCGGTCTTATCACGCTTGGCAACCTCCAGTCGAAATTGCGTCGCTTGTGTATCCGAAACATCCAAGGCTCGCCGCACGTCCATAAACCGTCGATTTCGTCCGCGAATCATGGCGGCAGCTTTCATTGCGGCATCTAAGTGAGCAGGCTCAATGTTGACCCTTCCCGCCGGCAGCTCAAAAGGATAGTCAAAGTCCATGAAATCAACGGCGTAAAGTTTGCGGACAAGCTGGATGCTGCGCTCCGTAAAGAATATCGGCGAATAGGGCAGCAGGCTCTCGTTATATTTTTGCCCCGCCGGATTCTTAAATGCCGCCGGGCCAATACGCTCAGCGAGATTTTTCCACAGACTTTCGGGGTCTTCGATTTTGGCAATCTGGGAGTAGTGCAACTTGCCCACGCGAAGAACGTCACTTTGAGGTGCCCAATGTGGATCAAGAATATCAGGCCACTCTTTCGCATGGAGATATTCCAGAAAGCTCTGAATATTGTGTGCAATATCATCAACGGACTGAATTTCCTGATGATAAAAATCAGCATCGCTGAAGAGATCGGCCTGCAGGGGTTCACGCAGCAGAAGTTTAGATTGCCATGCGGAAAAGATTCTTGTATATGGATTGCGCACCAAAGCAAAGCGAAAAAAAGCCGACGAAAGCAAGATTTTTTTCAGGTCCACAGGATCCAATCCGGTCACTTTTGGGCAGGCTCGATAAAAACTGTCATGAATGGTCAGACTGGGATCGGTTTCGTAACTGCGCAGGGCGTCGTATGTGAAAAATTCCGGCGCATCAAGTTCCGCAAACCACCATTTTAAGGAGGTGCAGGCGACCTTTGGCGTGGAAACATAATGCAGCAGATATCGGTACGATACCAGAGAACCCTGCGATAGGTAGGTCCAATCCGCATCGGTCATGGTGTCAACTAATTCGGCTTGAAAAAAATTATGCATCGAAGTATCCCCACTTTTCGTTCCACTGTCGCTTGTCGATAGGCCGACAGGCTTCTGGCGTACCGCAACGGATCAGCAAGTGGTGGGATGGAAAGCGAAAGGCCGCTTAATTCCCTCTGAATTACTAACTTTTTCGAGCTGGGTTCACCACTATGCCTTACGGCATTTCATGATATTTTAGCTCAAGCTACCCATTTTGTCAAATTGCTGAGAACTTTTTATTTTTTTTGACCTTTGCCTGGTACGCGCCTAGGATGACAGCAGGGGACACAACGTCTTAATCGCGTTTGGCAGGCACCATTGGTGCCGGACTCGGTGGCGCTGCTGTCTTCCTAAATTAGTGGGGTTATCATGAATACGTGCGCGCCAACATTTTTATCAGCTCGACGTCGTAAGTCCAGTTCCATGTTCCTGATACTGGCCGCCGCCGGAATCATTGTTGTTGGTTATCAATCCGGTTTGACGGTTGCTAATACCGTCACGGTGAATGGTGCTAATGGCCTCAGTTCAGGTGCCGCCGGCGGGCAGGCCATCGCGGTTGCCAATACACCTACCGATGCCAACCATACCGCGAACGCTTATGGCGGCGGCGGCTACGATGCGGGTGCCGGCGGTTACGCCCACGCCACGGCTACCGATGGATCCAGCGGCAGTTTTTCGCCCAGCGCCGGCTCATACACCGTATCATTGGGCGGCAGCGCCGGCATTGATGCTCATAACACCGGTGCCTCGGCAGTAAGCGATTCCAGTGCCAGCAATAGTGCCGGCAAAGCCACCGCCACCGGCTATTCTCAAGGCGGCGCGGGGTCGGCCAGCTATGGACCCTCAAATGTATCCGCAGCCAATGGCGGAAATGGCGGCACCAGTAACACCCATGCTGAAGCTACGACTTCTGGATCCAATGGCGCCTATGCCACAGCGGTTGCCTTAGGAGGTGCAGGCGGGATCTTCACGTCCATCTTCACACCGCCGGCGCATAGCGGACTGGGTGGTAGTTCTCAAGCGTCAAGTAGCGCCACGGCTGCGGGCAGCGGCACGGCCCGGGTTTACGGCATATCCTACGGTGGTTCGGGCGGTACATTTGCCGGTTCCAACGGCAACGGTGTAGGCGGCAACGGCGGCAGTGGTTCGCTGGGGACAGTCACCGCAAGTTCCAATGGTGGATATGTATTTGTGGAAGGTGCCCAAATCGGTGGCGCGGGTGGCGGCTTTTCACATGGTGGCGGCACGGTGACTGGCGGTAATGGCGCAGGCTCGAGTTTAACCAACGCCATCACCGGCACCACGTCAGGACATTCTGAGCTTATACAAATTACCGAGGGCGGAGCCGGCGGCGGAGGATCAGGTACTGGAACTGCCGGGGCCGCGGGAGTCGGTTATTCTTCGCTGACCAGCAGTATCACCAGCGGCGCAGTAAGTGACGCGGGCATTGAAGCCTACGCCTCCGGGGGTACCGGTGGATACTTTGACACGCTTGGTGCCTCATCGCCAGGTACCGCTTCCGCCGGTGGTGCGGCAACCTCC
>JAJZDN010000006.1 GCA_021805985.1 Planctomycetota bacterium
GGTCGCCAAGGAAACCGGCTCCGAAATGACCAAGAAGCAGGCTGTTGCAGCTCTCGACTGCATGGCTCAACTTGCTTACAAGGAAGCCAAGAACAAGTTCACCATCCCCGGCTTGGGCAAGCTGGTTCTGGTCAACACCAAGAAGCGTATGGGCCGCAATCCGCAAACCGGCGAACCCATTGAAATTCCCGCCCGCCGCAAGGTTAAATTCCGCGTGGCCAAAGCCGCCAAGGATGCGATCCTCGGTGGAAAATAACCATGCCGGCCTGCAGCTGATATTACCAACGTAATATCCTTTGCGGTGCCCGCCGAGCCGCATATCGGCTCGTGGATCACACGATTCAAAACAGAACTCCTGACCGCTTTATCAGCGGAGGGAGTTTTGTTTTTTAAGAATTCCGTTTTTTACGAACGGTGCATACCGCAGCGGCCGCAGTTAGCAGGCCTATCTTCCAGCAGCCCGGTGCGCGGTAATAATTATCGTACAACCCTGATCCGCCGATACCGAGTCATTCATTGGGCCAAGAGGTTAGCTTCCATCTGATTGAATTCAGGGTTGCCTTTGCTCTTGGACATAGCTACTATCATTCTTATATAGGAATCTAGTGTTATGATTGATGTTGAAAATCCGAAAATTGTTGAACGCGTGGCGGAGCGATTTCGGGCCTTGGCGGATGAAAATCGCATTCGCCTCCTGGCTCGGCTGGCGCGATCGCCGGCTAACGTGCGAACGTTAACGCAAGAGTTGGGCATTAGTCAGGCGGCGGCTTCCAAACATTTGTCCGTGCTTCGCAGAGCCGGGTTGGTAAATTTTGAAAGCAAAGGCCCCCAAAGTATTTATAAAATCACCGATCCCAGCGTGCATGAGCTTTGCAACATTGTGTGCCGCGGCGTGCTGGCGTTTGTCCGCGTTCAGGCAGCCCAAGTTGCGGAATCCCCCGTCCCTTAACGTCCGCGAAGTGCCGCATCAGTTAACACACTTTTGCGCTTGGTCGCACGTTGGCGATTTACAAGCATCATGCGATTCGGGGCGGTCGTTGAAAAATTTCCGGCGGCATTTTACGTCAGGCCCTGATATCCGTACTATAATTCGGTTTTACGGAAGCCGTTTATGCTCAAACTGCGTCTGATCTATGGCCTGCTCTTCGGGGCCTTACTATTGACGATGTTCTATTTTGATCAGGCCCTGTCCGCGGGCTGGCCGGGGCGGACCATGTCTTTTCCGCCTGGCACGCTGATGGTGTTAAGTCTATTTGGGATTATTCCCCTGGCCACCGCGGAAATGCGGCGATTGCTGAAAGCCGAAGGGGTAGTGATTTCCATGCGCGTGTGCGTGACTGCATCCCTTCTGTGCATGATCTGGCCATGGCTGGAGCAGTTGTCGCAGACGCTGTTGGACCATCCCAAAGGTGCCAGCCCAATTGCGGTGCGTGTGGCAACGTGGTTTCATACCGTTAAACCCCATTATCTAGTGCCCACGGTATTGGCCTTAGGCCTGGTGGCTGCGGTGGTCATGTACAGCCGAAATCAGAAAATTGACGGAGCCATGGCGTCTGCGGGCGGGTCCTTGCTGGCGATTGTGTATTTGGGGGTCATGCCGGGATTTTTCTTGCCCATTCGGCTGACCCATTCCGCGGGAATGGTCGTCTCCATTCTACTGATGGTAAAAGGCGCTGATATGGGAGCTTACGGCGTGGGGCGGTGGCTTGGAAAACATAAATTAATCGCCTGGCTTTCACCCGGGAAAACATGGGAAGGCTTTGCAGGTGGTTTGGCGGCGGCAGGTTTAATCGGGGCGTTGCTTTCGCATTTTTCACCCGAGTTCGCGTGGTGGGAAGGTCTGCTGGGGGGCGTGGTGCTCGGTGCAGCGGGGCAAATGGGCGATTTGCTGGAAAGCCTGCTGAAGCGCGATGCCGGCGTAAAGGATTCCGGCCTTGTGCCCGGATTTGGCGGCGTATTGGATCTGCTGGACTCGGCGCTTTTTGCCGCTCCTTTGGCGTATTGGATGTTAAAATTGGTGCATGGCTAAGAAACTATCGCAAGAGTCTGGCCCTCAGGAGTTGCCGATGCAGACGCAAAAATCAAGCAGCGGCTTGCGATGCGAGAATTGCCACGGCCACACGCGATCTGGTAGAAATCTAACGCCTATCCCTCATCGTGGGGTGGCATACGCTTTGGCATTCGTGCTTATGGTCGGTTCTCTTGGCCGCAGCCCTTCGTGGGGACAATCCGCTATCCCCGCCGAGACTTCCCCGCCTACGGCCACCGCTCAGCAACGCCGGGTGGCGCGGACGGTGGGGGCGCTGGCATCGGATAAGTGGCGCACGCGACGACATGCTCAGCGGAGTTTATTATCCACAAAAGGCTTTGTTTTGCCCGAACTTGCCGCGGCGATGGTAAAAGCCAAAAATCCGGAACAGCGCAACCGCCTGCTGCGGATCTGCATGCAACTGTATCTGCGGCAATTTAACTGGCTGCATCATGGCAGCGCTTTTATGGGCGTGGAGTTCGTCACCGATCCGCTGGAATTACGAAAGCATGGAAAATCCCACTGGATTCCAGCCGTGGCAGTCGTGCGGACCGTGCCCGGTTTTCCCGGCGGATTATATCTGCGGGAGAATGATTTGATCATGGGAATTAACGGCCACAAAATTCCGGCTTACAACACCGCAACCGCCTTCCGCGCGGAAATTCAGAAGCATCAACCCGGTAGCAAGATAACCCTGCTATTGCTGCGCGACGGCAAGCTGATAAGTGTTACGCTGCAACTCACGGGCATTCCGGCCGATCCATTAGCCGGGCAGGAACTTTTGCGTCAGCGGAACCTCATCGTGCAGCACCTGATCGCCAAATATCTCCCGTCAAAGCCCCTGAGTTTCACCCCCCTGCAGCGGTAGTCCCACGCCCCCGCGGTATTCCCCTCCGCGATGACGCGCAAAATTAGCTCAATGCGGCAGCGTTGAGTTGGCCGCGGAAATGCGATCTGATGAACGATGCTCTGCGGCCCGTCGCGAATGGCTTTTCGCGCGCCATAAAACCGCCCGCATCGGGTGGGGCGTTACATCACATCCACGGCTTGTATGGCACCAGCACTGAGTCAAGATTTATTTTGCCGGTGTTATTTTCATCGCACCGCAGCATGATTGTGTTGTTGCCAGCCGCCAAGGGCAAATACATGGCAATATCTTGCCACGTATCCCAGCTTGCAGTAGACGGAATGCTCAATTCCCCCGCCATCATGCCGTTGACGTACACATTCATGGTTTTAATGGTGTTCAGATCGGCATTAGCCACACGGAACACCACGCGGTAGCGCCCGGCTGCGTGCCGCCGCAGATAATAGCTGGCACCCGTGCCAGTCAATGCAAAACCTGCGATAAATCCACCGGCGGTATAGCCAGGGTGATTGGTCATAATCACGGGCCGCAAACTTGATGATGGGCCGAACAAGTGCGTATCGCTGTACATGGGATTGCTGGTTTTCAGCGGCACGGTCGGTGGCGTAGGCCCGAAGATCGACGCGTCCTGGGAATCTAGAATTTCCATTTCTTTGCGAATACTTTGGGTTCCGCGCAGATGCACGGTCGCTTTTTCGCCGGCTGGAATTTTTATCAGCGTCACCGGGCCGATGACATCTACATCCGTATGCCAGCCACTGGCGGCCTGCGAAAGGGCGTAGCGATTTTCAACCGCTTTGACGGCTTGGCCATTGACCATAACCGTGCTGGCGGCATGGCCATGGACGCGCAGGATAAAATGTTTGACCGTTGAACTATACGCCCCAGTATTGGCCGCAAGGTGAACAGCGGTGCCGGTATGCAGGCTTTGCGCGGTAATGGCCTGACGATGGAACTGTCCATGTTGATAGTCATAGGAGTCGCCATCATCATCGTAAAATTCACCGTGGCTTTGTTGAGCTGCCGGATAAATATCAAGATAAATCATTTCCGGTTTGGCGGTATGAATGGCTTTTACCGGATCGGTCGCCGGGATAATGGCCCCGTTTTTGATAAACAGCGGCCAATCCATCCAGGAGTCCTTGTTAAGTTGGTAATGAATCCATTTGCCGCCGGTCAGCCGATCACCGCGGAAATAATCAATCCAGTCTCCCGGCGGGAGATAGAGCCGCCGTGTTGTGGATTCTTCTTTGCCATCGCCCAGTTTTTCCACCACGGGTGCCGCCATCATCCAATCACCGAACATCCATTGATCGGTGATAGTCGCGACGTTTTGATCCTTGGGGTAGGCAAAGGTCAAGGGCCGCACAATACCCACGCCCGTTTCGGTACAGGCGGCATGTTCCAGAGCATACACATAGAAAAACCAGCTATAACGCTGCCGAATGGCCTGTTTGACGGTTTCACAGGCCTGATCACCAAATACCCAAGGCTGCCGACGTTCGCCCAGCGTGCAATGCGTGCGTAAGGTGGGGCAAACGGCGGTGAACTGGAACCAGCGGGCGTAACATTCTGGTGTCGGATGGCCATTAAAGCCGCCGGTATCCTGGGCCCAGCGCATCTGCCCAAGATTAATGGTATTAATCATGGCCAGCGTTTGCAGGCGCAGAACCTCAAAACCCGTATTGATATCCCCGGACCAGGTCGCATACGCATAGCGTTGTGAACCGAGATAAAAATTACGGTTAATCGACCAGACCCGGTTGCGCGGGCGGTCTTGCCGCTGGCCTTCATACAGGGATTGCTGCATGTGCAAAAATTCAAAGTTGCCCATGTTGCCGTAATCAGCCTCATCATTCCAGAACCCTACGATGCCGTGCTGCATGCACTGGTGTGTCCAAGTGGCGTGCCAATACCATTGCCGGCAGATGGGCTTGTAGAAATCCACATCCAATGACATCAGATGGGAAAAGTAGTCGGCAAACGGTTTTTCGCCGGGCAGGAAAATATCCAGCTTTTTGGCCGTGGCCCCTTGCGTGGTCATGGGTTCAATTTTGCCCTTCACGGTACTAATAATAATGCGGGGCTTCATGATGCCGGTGATCTTACATTCCAGCTCGCGGGTCCAGTTAATCAGGGCATCGGGGTTATCGGGCGTGTAAAGAGCCTGCGAATATTTCACAGGATTCCAGCGGAATTCACCGTAATGGCTGGCACCCCAGTCTTTCCAGTCAAAATCCAGCGTAAAATTATCAATGGGAATGTCTAAAGCGCGGTACGTTTCCAGATAGCCGCGCAGCAATTCCTGATTGGTACCCCACTGGGAATTGGTAAAGCCATAGGCCCACTTCGGAAACAGCGGCATTTTCCCGCTGGCCAGAGCCAGGCCCTGGAAAATCTCATAGGGGGAACCCACAAAAATAAATACCGTCAGGCTGTTGGGCCGGAAGTAATTGCGGCCATAATTATCCGCCTTGGGATCGCCATAATAAAAGCCGATATCATGTGTGCCGATATGGAAATATCCGCCATCGGAATCTACCAGAATGCCATAGCCGTCGGTGGTCCAGGTAAACGGTGCTCCGCCGCCACCCTCCACGGAGGCTTCAACCTTGTACGTATCGTTAGCTACGCCGGCACCGTCTCGCAGCAGGGGAAGAATATTTTTAGACCAGCAGGCCGAATTGCGAATACCGTAAAACTTGGCATGGCTGTTACGCTGGAATGAAAAGCCCGTCCGGGCCTGATCTTTAGAATCGACATGCAAAGATTCCGCCGCGGTTTGCTGCAAAAGCACCTGGCCGTGAGAATCCATTATTGTCAGTCGGCACGGATTACGACTGATATGCAACTCAAAGCCGCTGGTAACCACGCGCATGATATCACCGCTGGTATCAACCTTGGCCGCCGGATCACCCGGGAAAACCGCTTTGGGGTCCAGCACCGGGGTGTGGGGATCGCTTTTTCCATCGGCCAGCAGGTCCAGGCGCAGAATGTGCGGCGACAGTGACTGCACCCGCAGCACATCGTTACCAATGGCAAGCTTAAGGCCGCCAGCGTCGGCGGTCGCACTGGAAACAGCGCCCAGCGAAGCGGGTGTCGAATTAGCGGCCTGGGCTTTGGCGGAAACTGCTGTGGTAAGTGCCGCAACAGCCGAAATTTTGAGAAAATTACGCCGATCCTGCATGGATAAAACTCCAAATAAATTTTTATGTAGGCGGCAAAACGTAGTTTTACCGGTAGACAGGGATTTGTCAAATAAGCCGTGCCGGATTTTGGGAATTTTTTGCAGCTGCACTTGACGCGCGGCGGAAGCGTGGGGGACAATCCATTTTTCAATCGCGGGAGTTTGGCTATGGCGTGGCGACATGTGTTCTGCATTGCAGTCGTACTGATATTATGTCGTTGTCCGACAGTCCCCGCTGCGGTTCCCTCGCCGAGTTTGTCGTTCCGAAACCGCCCGCAGCTTTGGCTTTATTACTCTACGAATCTCCTGGTACCGCGAAATGTTGCCCGTTTGGAACGTACCTGGCGGCGGGCGGCAAAATACGGTTATACCCACGTTATCTTATCCGACAGCAAGCTGGCGCGGATGAACGACCTGGGGGATATTCGCAAGACGTATATGGCACATCTGAAGGCGGTCGAAACTTTGGCCAGACAGCTTAAGATGCAGATTGTTCCGGGGGTTTTTCAAATCGGGTATTCCAACGATCTGTTGTTTGAAAATCCGTCTTTGGCGGCGGGTTTACCCGTTCGTAACGTGAAATTTGTAGTCCACAATAACGTGGCTACGCCCGTGCGGGAATGGCTGGTGCGCCCGACGTCCGCCCCTTCGTGGAAAGACAACGACCTGCAATTAAAAGGTGCCACCGCCACGATACACAATAATACCGGTAACAGCCGGCTGGTATTTTCAATCGCGGTTAAGCCGTTCCATGCTTATCACATACGGGTCTGGATTCGCACCGCTGCTTATAATGGATCACCGCACATTCGCGTGCTGACTAAAAAAGATCAGGAATTGCAGTTTGAACGTGTGCGCGTGCAGGCCAGGCAGCCGTGGCGGCGTTATGACGTGGTCTTTGATTCATTGCAACATCGGCACGTCGCGATTTACTTTGGTGTGTGGGGCAAGGCGCGAGGCAAATTACAATGGCGGCGCTGGAGTGTGAGTACCGCGGGCCTGGTCAACGTGCTAAGCCGCCCGGGTGCGCCCACTACCGTGGCGGGGTATCGCAGCGGTACCGACTACACTCCAATTCGGGATCCGCTTCTGGGCAATCAGCCCTATGCAGGCGAATATAAGCCGTGGCATAAAGCACCGGTCATACACTTTCTACATCCGGTACCCAATGGCACAATCATTGCCGTGTCCTGGTTTTATCCGCCGATATTTTACACCGGTCAGGTCAGCATCAGCTTAAAATCCCGCCAAACCCGCCAGTTGCTGCGGCAACAAATCATGGCGATTCGCGCCGCGCTACATCCCCAGGCGTATATGATGGACTTTGATGAGATTCGTATAATGGACTGGGGCAATTCTGGGCCGCCTGGCCTGGCACCCGGCCAAGAACTGGCCGCGTGCGCTCACTTTTGCACCGGGCTGCTGGGCCATGCCCGCGCCTACGTCTGGAGTGATATGTTTGATCCTTATCACAATGCCCATGCGCATTACTTCCTGGTGCATGGAAGCCTGACAGGGTCGTGGAAGGGCCTGGACAAACGCGTGGTTATTGTCAACTGGAATTTCCAGCATCGGCAAAAATCGCTGCACTTTTTCTCCGCGCGTGGTTACCAGCAGATCATCGCGGGGTATTACGATGCGCCGCTGAAGAATTTGCAACTCTGGATGACGGCGGCGCGCAAAGTTCAGGGCGTGCGCGGCTACATGTACACGACCTGGCGCGGCGATTATAAAAAGCTCAAACGTTTTGCATACCTCGTGGATTCATATCATGAGCAGTCTGCGAAATCAGCGAAACCCAAACCCTTAAGCCACTGATGGCCGTTTTGTCTTCACTCCGCGCTGTTTGCGTTGCGGGCAATCCATGGTGCTACATAGCGGCGAATATACTCTGGGCACGCAGAAAAGCCATGTGTTCCCCAATGATTGCAATCATCCACCAGGGCGGGCGTCCAGATATCCTGATGTACTTTTGCATAAAGATTCTCCGTGTCACAAAGGTTCGCAGGCCGTTTGAAGCCGACAAAACCGCAGGATACCTGTGGCTTACGGTCGCTGGTGCCAAATAAACATGTTCCAATTCCCAGAACGATCCAGTCACGATGGGAATAAAAATTATAAATCCCTTTCCGTAATCGCCGCAGGGCCGGACGTAAATCATAGGTGCTTGAAACAGCCCCACTGAGAAACACCAATCCATCGATGCTGCGATCCGGCGGCAGCATTTCGACCGCAAAAATCGCCGGCCCGGCACCGCCGCTGTTAGCCACCACATGCACCGGGCGGCCGGGATATTGATCCTGATAGTTTTGAATGATTTGCACCAGCTCGGCGGCCCTGGCGCGGTTTCGTCGCAGCCATATTAAATTCGGAAAGTACCCTTCAGGAAATGCGATGCCCCAGTAAAATATCCGCACTGCACCAGGAACCGCGCCGAACAGACCATCGACCATGGCCTGTGCATACGGGCCTGCGGCCTCAATACCCGGAAGAACGAGAGTAAGCCCATGCTCTAAATCAGCGGTGCTAACAGCGGATTGCCGAAAGAAAGGCCGGCCATAAAAGCGCTCCACCACCAGCCGAAAAAACTCGTCGCGGCCTCGCCGGATGTGGGCCGCTTTCCGGCGCAGTTGAGTTGAGCGTTTTTCCCGGTCGGCGGCGCGGCTGATAATCGTTTGGCGGTTGGCGTTCGGCATTGGATATCCTCTTGTGTTGATTGGTTGCCACGGCCGCAGCGCGCTGTGTCGGCAGCCCCGTGCGATATGGTAGGTCACGGCCCAGCGGAAATCGATTACGGCGGTTCATCACATTCCCAGCGCGGGTGCCGCCGCACGCCGCCGGCCGTGAAAAAATGCCCGTCGGCGTATTTCTGTGCATTCCGCGCTGTACAACCGTTCGCCCAGCCAATACAGCCCTTCTCGCAGCTGCGCTGGCGACATAAGTTGTGGCTGGAAGTTCACATCAAATAATGTACATAAATCCCATCGTCCGGGCTGCAAGATTCGCTGCTGTTGGACCAGCCGATGGTACAACGGGGTGCCGGGAAAGGCCGTCAGGACTGTAATCTGGACTTCAAACAATGGCACATCCATGGCGAAATCCAGCACCTGCTGGAATATTTCCGGTGTGTGGGAATCCAAGCCCAGGATAAAACAGCCATTGACGGTAATACCGTGTCCCTGAATGGTGCGCAGGGCTTCTTTGTATTTTTCCGCCCAGCGCGCCTTGATATTGCGCCGCATCTCAATTCCGCCAAGTTCAGCCGATGCGGGGCTTTCCAGTCCTACCAAAATCTGCCGACAGCCCGCGCGTCGCATGGCATCCAGCAGCACGCCGTCCTGAGCTACGGAAATGTCCGTTTCCGTAAACCATTTAAACCTTAAGGGTGCCAGGGCGCGGCATAAATCCCGTGACCATGCTTTGTCCACAAATGTATTATCATCCGCAAATTCGATGAAGGCATGTTCCTTTACGCGTTGAATAGCGCGAATATCCCGTACCACCGTTTCTATCGGACGCTTGCGATAGCGCTGGGAAAGCATCACGGTAGAGGCACAAAAATCACAACGCCAGGGACACCCACGTGAGGTCTGTACTGTGAAGCGGTTATAGGTGCGGGCATCGAGCAAATCGTACCGGGGGATAGGCAATGCTTCCAGGAGTACCGGCGGAAAATCGGCCGCCCGGAAAATGCGGGGCCTGTGGTGCGCCTCTGCTGCCGCAACAACCGCAGGCCATACCGATTCGCCTTCGCCAACCACGACATAATCCGCATGTTCCGCGGCCTCATCCGGGCAAACACTCACATGCAACCCTCCCATCGCTACCTTAACGCCCGCCGCGCGCAGACGATCAGCGATGTTGTAGGCTTCAAATACCTGCGCAGAAAACGTGCTGATCGCCACAAGATCGCAGCAGTAAAGCTCGGGCCGCTCAGAGTGATCCGATTCGGCTTCAAAATATCGCAAGTCATGGCCTGCCGGCGTGCAGGCCGCCAACAAAAGTAATCCGAGGCTCGGTAGAGATGCCACAACCTTGCTGCGTTGCACAAACCCAGGCAACGTCAGGCCAAGTTCCAGAAGCTTCGGATCGTGCGCACGCACACCGCTCATGGCCAAAAATCCGATTTTCATAACGAACTCCAAAACGCCAATACGCATGTCAACGCCAATGCCAGCACCGGAAAGACAAATAAGAACGCCCATTTGCCGCGGCATGCTGCCAGCAGGCACACCAAGGGCATGGTTACAGAGCTAAAAATTAACGCTGCCGAGATTATGGAACCTATTGCCATTGCCGGATGTGGGCCGACAGCGTAAATAAGATTCAACATGCCAAGGGCCATAAATGCGATGTGTCCAAGCCGCACCAGTCGCCGGGGCCACGCGTCGTAGCCTCCGAGAAAATCTTTCCGATGGAAAAACAGACCCATCAACGCACCGCTGATAATTCCCAGCAGTATCAGCACCCAGCCGACTGTCCAATTGCAATTTACAAGCATCATGCGTCATACTCCTGCGGCCCAGGCTAACTATTCCGGGTGAAGCCGCAGAAGGAGTAATTCAAATGTCATGCCAGCTTGTGAGGATATGACGTAAGTAGTTTTATATAAGCAAGTTATGGTAAAAACGGTGCGACATGCCCTTTGACATTATCACCCCCGTATAGGCATTTTATGTTCGATTGATGTACACTGGATGTATAGTGCCAATGGAATCTGGAGACCCCTCTCATGGCCTTATTGAATTCCGATGAACTCCCGCTGGCTCAGGCCATCGCGCAACTGACGTTCTGCAATCCCTTTGTGCCGGAGCGAAGAGAATTGGAGCGCGCGGTCCTGGGTGATGAATATGTTGCCGCGGATACGTCCTGGAACTTCCCCGCCACCGGGCAGATGGAACGCCCGAACGAAACGCGCACACGGGAAAAAGTTGCGGCATTTGTTGCCACGCTCCGCCGCCGGATGACGGGCAAGGCCGCGCCGAGTTTACACGAATGGCGGCTCTATCAGGATGCCGTGGTGCATTATCTATTTTATGCTCTGGAAGGTGATTTTTATCGCACAGCAACGGACCGAAAAAGTAACGCGACTTATGCTGATCTGTACGCCCGTTACCTGGAGATATTCCATGACCTTCTGGAAAAGCCGGCAGCGGGGCGCGCGTGTCACTATCGGGCGGAACATTTATTTGCCTGCTGCTATCAAGTCACGCGCGCGTTTCAGGGAATTTACCGTTCCATTATCGGGTTTTCGCCTTGTATGATTGATCTGCGGGCCAAGGTTTGGGAGTCCATTTTCACCCATAACATGCGCCTTTACCAACTGGAGCTGTACGACAAAATGGGCGACATCGCCACGCTGATCATCGGACCTTCCGGCACCGGCAAAGAACGCGTGGCGCAGGCCATTGCACAGGCCCGCTATCTGCCCTTTAATACCGCCACAAAACGTTTTGCCGATGTGCCGGAGAAGTTATTTTCCACCACCGTTCTCTCCGCTTTATCACCCCATCTCATTGAGTCGGAACTTTTCGGCCACGCCCGCGGGTCATTTACCGGAGCACTGGCCGACCGCAAGGGACGCTTGGAATCATGCCCGCCGCACGGGTCATTATTTCTTGATGAAATCGGCGACGCCGATGAGCAGATTCAGGTAAAGCTGCTGCGCGTGCTGCAATACCGCGTCTTTGAGCGCGTGGGCGATAGTGTGCCTCGCACTTTCCGTGGCAAAATTATCGCGGCCACCAACCATGATCTGGCCCACGACATGCATAGCGGCAAATTCCGCCAGGACTTTTATTTTCGCCTCTGTTCCGATGTCATCGCCACGCCGTCTCTGCGACAGCAATTTACCCAGGCCCCGGAAGATGTGGACAATCTGATCAACTTTATAACGCAGCAATTTATCCCCGGCGAACACGACCGCCGGAAGCTCAACGCCGACGTCAAATTATGGATCACCGATCATCCCGGTTATGCGTGGCCGGGAAATTTCCGGGAGCTTGAACAGTGCGTAAAAAACATTCTAGTGCGGCGCAACTATCAGCCGCCGGAATTATCGCCTGGCGATGACCAATCTCCCGATTTAACCCGGATTCGCAACGGCGTAATGACAGAGCAGGAACTGTTGAACTTTTACACCAGACTGGTATACCAAAAAGCCGGCACCTACGAATCCGCCGCGCGGAGCCTCGGCATCGACCGCCGAACCGTAAAATCCCGCGTCAGCGGCCTGGGGATTTTCACGAGGTGACCGGGAATCAGCTGGATATTGAGGCGCAGATCCACCTTGGTATAGCCAAAGTACTGGCGGTGGAAGTTGCGGGACATCGCCGGATCAGCGAAGGTTCCCAAACCGTCGTGACAATCGCACCGGGTCGCGTGTATAATAGGTAGTGAACATACGGTTGCGAGACCAGCCGGACACGATGCAGGCGGAGGCCGAGTTATGTCATTTAAAAAGAACGTTGCATACGCCGCGGGGATCGGGCAGATATTCGGGCTTTATCGCTCGACCTTCCGCAGCCGCACCGGTCAGGTATTGGCGCAGCTCTTTGAGCAAAATAACGGCTGGCTCATTGCGTACGTTTCGTTCTCCGAGGGGCTGAAGCCGGAAAAGGTAAAAGATAGCTACGTGGGGGATCTGAATCAGTACGCGAATCAGCACGGCTTTACCGGAAAGTTGAAACTGATCTATTGCGAATAACGGAATCGCCATGCCAACGACTATCCGCGTCTCGATCCGTCTGCCCTATTTGCTGGCCTTGCCGGGGGGCAACTATAAAACGCCAAGCGTCGGTGGATCGGTGCGTTTGACCAAACGATCTATCACCAACACGGATGGCACCCCGGAGGCTCGGACTGAAGCCTCGACGACATTCAACGCGTTGCCAGGCGGCACCGCTTCGGACCAGGAACGCCGGCGCCACACCGAAGCGGAAAAACTACTTCGCCGCATCAATCACCTGCTGCGATGGTATCGGGTCAAGACGGGGCAAGCGACGATCATCGAACTGACGAAAGCGCAGGCCGGCGCGTTCCATTTTCGTAGCACGCGATCCGCCGTGGGCCTTGTTGGCGACTCGGAACTGACATACCAAGCTGCGGCCTTTCCCGTGTTGGCCAGTGGCAGCCTCGCCAAAATGGGTGCCGCGCTACGGACCGAACTAAGCCGTAAATCCGAGCCTGACGCAGCCGAGCTCAACATTCTGGACGCCCGGTACGCACTGAGCGTCGGGCGGTTTCGTGAATCAGTTTTGCTGTGCTGGGCTGCAATTGATTCCACGTTTGTTCGCAAATTCAAGGGCCTTGTGAACGCCCGCCTGAAAGACCATTGGTCGGACGGGCGCGATTTCCTCAACGGACCCGATTTCGGCCTGCGCCACAAGATGACCACCGGGTTGCTTCTGCTGAACTGTAAGTCATTGCACTCCCAACCGGATAACTTCTGGGACGAGCTTTCAGAAAGCTATAAGCTGCGCAACAAAATTATCCACGAAGGGCAGGTCGCCCAAGAGAGTGAGGCTGAGCGGGCCATCAAAGTAGCGCAGGGGATTGTACGAATCGTGGCAGCTCTGCCTGACAACTGAAGTATAAATTTCCCGCCACTCAGTAATTAACATTCGACAGAACAGCGATGTTGCCGGTCAACTCAATCATGCGCCGAGCCTGCCGGCGCGAGGGGAAATCACTTGAACAGTATCCGGGGATAATTCTGGTGCGCCGCGGGTGCGCTTTCGCGCCGGCACTTTGGCGTATAGAATTTTGCCATGCTTGCCCGTGTGACATTGCCGAACGGTGTTGTGGTTTACCAATCGCGGCTGCTAATTGCCGTGGGAGTGGCACATGCCTTTTCCACGCGCATCGGTGGCATTTCTTCGGGGCCGTTTGATTCGTTGAATCTGGGCAATCCGCAAGGTGCCGTGCAGGATTCGGTGGATAACCTGAACCATAATTTTGCGCTTCTGCTTTCCGGCTTGGGCCTGGCCGGGGTACCGATGGCAACGGTGCAGCAGGTGCATGGATGCGAAGTGGCATTGCTTAGAGCGGAAGGGGACGGGGAATACAGCGAATCCGTTGCGGCTGAACTACGGGATCGCTTTCAAGGCCAGACCCGGGCGGATGCCATCGTTTCCGATGTTGCGTCCGCGGCGTTGGCAATCCGAATTGCCGATTGCGCCCCCGTTCTGCTGGCTTCGGACGACGGCCGAATTATTGCGGCAATTCATGCCGGCTGGCGCGGGGTGGTTGGTGGCGTTGTCGCACGCAGTGTAGCGCAAATAAACACGATGGGGATTACTTCCAACAGGATCATTGCGGCCATCGGTCCGGCGATCGGCGTAAAATATTTCGAAGTGGGATCGGAAGTGGCCCAGGAATTTCACACCGCCGGCCTTGCTGCGGCCATCCATACTATTGGCTATGCCAAGCCGCACATTGATCTCGTCGCCGCTATCAAACTGCAATTGCGGCAATGCGGCATTACCCGCATAGATGGCGGAAGCCTGTGCACCTACACCGATGCCACAGATTTTTACTCCCATCGCCGAGACCACGGAATCACCGGCCGCATGATCGCCATGATTCGCCCGGCAAACGCGCCGCCCGTGACCAGCTCTTAACGGATTTATTTGCGCCCAGGAGCCTGTCCGAGTAATCGCCGGGTCGCGACGGCGTGATTTTTGGCTTGTCGGGACATCGTCGCGTCAGAGCACCGTGGTGATAACCCGGTGGTTGGCTGGCGACACTGGATCAACCACCGGATTAACCATCCGGTGCTCCACAAGCGGCGGCGACGATGGCGTACCTGGCATGGATGGTACGCCGAGGAGCCGCGCCGCAGTAGGCCAAAAAGCACGCCGCCCTGCGGGTGGGCCTGAAATGCCCCGTCTGCTTTGTTGTCGGATCTCGCAGACTCATTATTAAGAGTCGGCTCGATCCTCCGCCGCGCATACGGGACATTTCAGACCCATCGCAATCCCGGCCATTACTCGGACAGGCTCCTAGCCCGGCTCGTGGAATTTTTTCTTGGTATTAGGCGCAAAGCTGCTACAATATAACAGAGCGGAAGATAGATGCTTAACGAGGTATCAGCCATGCGTAATTCTCGCGGATTTACCCTTATTGAAATGCTGGTAGTGGTGCTGATCATCATTATCCTTATTGGTATTGGCCTGGCGGTGGGCGAACAGGTGCAGGCAAGCTCTGAATTGGCCCTGACCAAGTCCGAACTCAAGGGGTTGCAGGGGGCGCTTGCCTGGTACGAACATAAAACGGCCGGTCAGGTGCCCACGGATATGCTGGCATTTTTGGAAGGTTATCAGCGGCTGCATGCATACAAGATCACTGCGGGCCCGAATGCGGGAACTTGGGCCCAGCATAATGACTTTTTGACCAATCTACCCGCAACCGCCGTAGTAACCGGAACGTTCCCCGGCCCAGGCGGTGCAACTGACATGACCGGTGTAATCGAAATCCTCGATGGCCTGGGCCACCCAATACAATACGTGCCCGCGACGGACCCGATAGCCAACACCGATACAGGAAAGGACACATACCCTTATCCCGTGGTTGCGGGAGGGGCCTACTCACCTGCTATCACGAAAATCAACGGAAACCTGACGTACTGCCTAACATTCACCACGGTTACCAGCACGACCGCCGATGCGGCATCCATGCCTTTACCCAGCCAAGTCCACTCCCCCTGCTTTTTCAGTTTCGGAACAGCGTACAACGTCACCAATCCATCAGCCATGACCTACGAATCCTACACTTACAGCTACAATCCATAGTGCGCCGCCCGTTAGCCCCCGAAAAGCTCAAGCTAGCCCGACGCGGAAGCGTCACGGTTGGATGCGGAACAGCGGCACAGAAATGGCCGCGCTGCAACGCGACACGTAATACCCAATCCACCTCTGGTCCATTCTGACGCGCAGTGCCGATCTCGCCGGCGGCTGCAATGTTGTGTGGTTGTGTCATATTCCGCTTCAAAACTCACCGCTACCGCATTGAGCTAACCCAAGCTTCGCACTTCGGCACTAAAAAAGGCTCTGGCGCTCAACCAGGGGCAAAAGTCTGTACCATAGCCTCATGCGAAACCCAGGGGTTTGGTACCTCGCTGGACGATGCCAAGGCCGCGATCCTGGCTTTTTTTAGGCTTGATTAGCAACTCATTAATCTCCAGCCATCAGAGCGGAGTAGACCAATGGGGCCAAAAAGGCATTCTTGGCGATAAACACATGGCCGCCGGGCCGCAGGGGGGAATTAATCAGGGCTTCCCTGTGCGGCGAGGGTGCCGGCGGTGGTGGGTTTGCCTTTGAGTATCCACTCAAATCCTACAGCGATCATTGCGCCGATGAGTGGGCCGAGGATGTAGATCCAGCAGGTGCTCAAGTCACCGCGTATCAGATCGGGTGCAAAAGTCCGGACTGGATTCATTGAAGCGCCACTGATGGGTGCCGCCCAAAGACCGGCCAAGGCGATGTAACCGCCGACGGCCAGTGCTGCATTGGAGCCGACATTTCTTGCTCCAGACGCGGTGCCGAGGATTGTGCTGACCAGGCCGGTCGTTAATAATATTTCCATGGCCAGCGCCTGGAAATCACTGATCCCTTTTCCAGGAACGGTGGCACCCAACAGGCCGACCGTACCGAACATCGCCCTTAAGAAAATCGCTGCGGCTATGCCTCCGACGAACTGCGAAAGGATATACCCAGGAACCCGCTTCCATGGGAAATTGCGGCGAACCGCAAAGGCCAGCGTGACGGCCGGATTCAGGTGCGCCCCGCCGACATCGCCCATGAAATAGATGACGGCCATAACCATCAACCCGGGTGCGACGACAATCATGCTTAATGTCACAGCACCATGGCTCCGGGCACCCACAACGACAGCACCGGCCGCAACAACCACAAGAAGAAATGTACCCCAGGCTTCCGAGAAAAGACGCCGCCATTCGTGCGATGATTCCAGGAAGTCAGGCGGTGGGGAGGCGTGCAGCATGTGCCTTTGGGTTGAGGACATATCGTGTTGATGGGGCTTATTTGTCATGGGTTCCACCTCACGCTGTCAAGCCCGCAAAAGAGGATTGACAGAGTACTACGCTTAAACAATTTTACAGGGAATCATGGCATCTTCGTCCAATTTATAAACGGCACAGAGCCGGTGATAACCATCGGCGATGATTAGTTTGCCGTTAGCTTGGTCTCTGCAAAGCAACAGCGGCGACAATTTTCCGCCGCCGGTAATCGCGTCCACATCCTTCTCAACATGACTGTTGCTGACTCCCAGCAAAGACAGCTCGGAGGATCGGAAAATGTCTTTTGCCGCAAATTCAGTCATATCGGCCCGTTTCAATTTGCTTGCAATAGCATCGGCTTTGCGTTGACTCATCGTCAAGCTCAAATAGCGGGCGGCAGCGCGATAATCATGCTTTTGCGGCTTGTCCAACCATTTAATTTTCATAGATCGTCCTTAATACTGTGGCCATAAACCGACTTCAGTCTGCGTTACAACCGGCTGAAAGTTCGCCGACGAGCGCGATATTATTTAAGCTCCAATAATCTGTTGCCCGCTATTCATTATATCCATCATATACCATGAAAATCCGGTGGTTAATACCGGATTCTCATCGTGAACCAGACGCGATGCGCTTCAAAAATTCTTCTTCATCTATCACTTCCACGCCGAGTTTGCGGGCTTTTTCCAGCTTACTGCCCGCATCTTCCCCCGCGACTACAAGTGTTGTATTTTTGCTCACGCTTTCGCCGGCTTTTCCGCCCAGGGATTCAATAAGGGCCTTGATTTCATGCCGGGCGTAATGCTGGAGTTTACCGGTTACCACCACCGTTTTTCCGCTCAGCGGACCGCTGGCCTGTCGCACGCGGGCCGGCGTGGCCTTTACGCCTACCGATTCCAGCTCGCGCAGTAACTCCAGTCCACCAAGTTCATGGAGGAAGCGGTGCAAACTTTGCGCGACCACTTCTCCCACGCCTTCTACAGCCTGGAAATCAGCGACCGACGCTTTGGCTAAGCAATCCACAGAAGGGAAATTTTCCGCAATATCTTCCGCCGTGCGCACGCCCACATGCAAAATTCCCAATCCCCCCAGCAGGCGTTCCAGCCCGCGGCTTTTGCTTTCGGCGATCGCCGCAATAAGAGTGGCCGCCGATTTTTCACCCATGCGGTCCAAACCCGCAACATCCTGCAGAGTCACACGGTATAAGTCCGGCAGATTCTTTACCAAGCCCCTGGCTAAAAGCTGCTGCACCACCGCCGGTCCCAGATTTTCAATATCCATCTGGTCCCGGGCGCCAAAAAACAGCAACCGCTCTTCGCGTTGCGCGGGGCAGGCCAGATTCGGGCAGCGAACAAATCCCCCATCACGCACCGCTGAGGATCCACAGGAGGGGCAAAGTGTCGGCGGGGCAATGACCTGCGCATCGGCGGGGCGTTTGGCGGCAACTACTCCGACCACATAAGGAATTACTTCGCCGGCTTTCTGCACAATCACGCGGTCATGCAGGTGGATATCCTTACGGACAATTTCATCAAAATTATGCAAACTGGCGCGGTAGACTTGCGTACCGCTGATAAACACCGGCGGCTCAAATTCCGCCACCGGGGTGATTGTCCCAGTTTTGCCCACCTGGAACACTACGCGCGCTAATTGCGTTTCCGCTTGCTCCGGCTGATATTTAAAAGCAATGCACCAGCGCGGGGCACGGGATGTGGTGCCTAGCTGCTGGCGCTGTGCCAACACATTCACTTTTACAACCACACCGTCCGTGTCATAGGGGAGATCTTTCCGTTGGTCATTAAAGCGATGAATAAATTGGAGAGCCGCGTCAATATCCTCCGCGGGGGCAATATGCTCCGATATTGGAAAGCCCAGCAATTTCAGATAGGTCAGCCATTGTTGATACGTGGAAAATTCAAAGCCTTCCACGACGCCCTGCCCGTGGGGCAGGAAACGCAGCTTTCGTGCCGCTACCGTGCGCGGGTCCAAAAGCTTCAGCGTGCCGGCGGCGGTATTTCGCGGATTGGCATAGGCTTCTTCCCCCATGGCCTCCTGTCGCTGGTTGATGGTTAAGAATTGCATGCGGGTTAAATAAGTTTCACCCCGGACTTCCAGCACGGGTGGAATGTGTTTTGGAAAATCCCCGCCCGGCGGATTTTTCGGATCAGAAAGCCGGAGGGGAATATCATAAATGGTCCGGGCATTTTGCGTGACATCATCGCCATTTTCACCATCGCCGCGGGTGGCGGCCTGCGTGAGAAAGCCCTTTTCATAACGCAAGGAAAGCGATACGCCATCAATCTTTGGCTCACAGATATAACTAAACGCCTGTCCCTCCAGCAGTTTCCGCACACGCTGATCAAATTCGCGGACTTCGCCTTCGCTGTACGTATTATCAATGGAAATCATGGGTATACCATGATGAACCGCAGCGAAAGCCCGCAGGGGGCTGCCGCCCACACGCTGCGTCGGGGAATCAGGTGTTATAAGGTCCGGATGCGCCTGTTCCAGATCGTTAAGCTTGTGCATCAGCGCATCATAGGCCTGATCGGAAATCTCCGGCTTGGCGTGCTGATAATAAAGTTCATCATGCCGCCGAATCTCATCCCGCAGCAAATCCAGTTCATGTTCCACACTTTTGCCCATGCTGAAAGTTATACCTCGGAAAACTAATGCGGATTCTTGAATGTCGGAAGATGTTCTCCAATATGGCCAATGAGGATTTTCTCGTCGCCATCGCACCATTCAAAATATATTCGGCCAGCACCGGGGGTGAATCTCACGTGCCAACTGAAACACCGGGTCATCCCGTCTGGACACATAAAGGTATGCTCGTCACGATAGCGGGTCAGCGTCACTTGGCTCTCTGGGGTTATCTTAGAGGGGGGCTGTTGCAGCCAGAGGTCCCGTTGTCGCCCGGAAAACTCTTCGCACCATGAATTGAGATCCTCGAGCCGCTTAATGATCTGCCTGATTTCATCCCCATTCCATGAGAACTGGGATAACATCTCCCGCACACGCTCGCAAAATAGAAGTCGAGGAAATTTCCGCTGGCGGTTTGTCCAAAGTTCATCGTGGTCGGCAAAAGTTTCCTTTGTCTTGGCTTTAATCCACTTCTTATGCTCGGCGGCATGCTCAAGTTTAGACACGTGTTTAAGGCGCTCTTGACTCTGCAATAAAGCCGCGTCCTCGCCAAGTTCGCTTACATCCACGCAGAGGGACGAGCAATCCCACTCCGGGGCGGATAGGAAACTGACGACGATCCCGTCGTTAAGATACGCTTCCAGCATCCCCAAGGCAGGTCTTGAGCAGTGAAGTACCTCGCATCCAAGCGCCCGGTCTCCATGTAAACCATCACCGAGGAATGGTACTTTCGTGGTAAGCGACCTAAATAATTGCTTTAACTCTCGGTCAACACTCAGATTCTCGCACCAGTGGCCTACCCGGAAGTTTGGCGAAATTTCGACATTAAAGAATCCGGTGGGAATATGTAGCGCCACTGGGCTGGCAGCCTTTTGTATGCCGACCATCGCCCTTGCGAAGGTTTCCAATCGTTCCCGCGCGAGGCCATGGCTTGGTGCCATCGACTGTAGCGAGAGTTCGTTAAAGAAGCACTCCAGGCTCACGGCTCGTTCTCCCGCGGGAGAATCAGTTCTCCAAGGGCCTTGTCAAGCTCATCAAAGAAGCCTGCGGGCCAGTTGTCAATCCGACCGTCCGCGCTGATTTTCGGGGAAATTATAGAGGTTTGGGCCTCCGTCCCCTCCGCGTGACTGCCGAAGTAATGGATTGCGACATCTTGGGGTGCCAGTATCTCGTTTCGTACAGCCAAACGAACTGCGTTCAAGACATGATCACTGTGGCTTTCCATAAGTATTTGTAAGCCGGAGGCGGCCGCTCTGCATATTAATTCCGCTATTTTTGACTGCCCGCGCGGGTGAAGGT
The DNA here is from genome assembly GCA_021805985.1 of Planctomycetota bacterium. Classification (GTDB taxonomy): domain Bacteria; phylum Planctomycetota; class Phycisphaerae; order WQYP01; family WQYP01; genus JAMDCX01. The sequence goes on from JAJZDN010000006.1 coordinate 21,044, forward strand.
GGGCCTCGGGGTTCTCCACCAATAAAAGCCCGCCGCGCCTGGAGCTTAAAAGCGCCACCACAATCGGCAGGGTATACGTGATTCCGAATCCGACATTGGTGGTCCGGTAGGGGCGGCTGACGTCCCCCATGCGAGCGAAGGAGTATTTCAGCGAAACGGTATCAGTGGCCTCCTGGGCGACGCATGAAATCCGGAGGCCCGGTGCAACCTCCTGCATCCAAGCCTCCACTTGTTCCTTCAGGGTTGTTGCGTCTCCCTGGGTACTGCGTGGATGCCACATTTTGGGGACGCCCTGCAGTTTCTCTGATCCGAACTTCATAAGAAAATCGGAAGCGTAGCGCCCATCATTTCCCAGTTGGCGTTTCAGGTGCACCAAGTGCTCGGATGTGTCATAGGCCGTTCGTGGGCCTACCCGTTCCGCCTGGAGATAACAAAAGTCACTGCCAAAAATATTGGCGTTTTGAATCGACGCCCAGTTCGGACCCGCAGCAAGCTGCATCACATCCTCGTTGCGATTGTATGCAAACCTCCATCTCGCAATGCCCCCTAGTGACTGGGTGATTTCAATTTCAACAAAATCCTCATCCGCATTTTCATACAGTACGTCAATACCCCGCCCCGCCCGTAACAATTCGCCATCCAGCAACAGGCCCCCGCCGCGCAGCAGTCCTTGGTCGTACGACTGTCTAAGCAGCAGCAACGATTGAATCACTGAGCTTTTTCCCGTGCCATTTGCGCCGGTGAGTAACGTCAGGGGCGCAAGTCGCAGGGAAGCCTCCCTGAAGCATTTAAAATTATGCAGCCTCAATTTTTCGAGCATTGCAATACACTTTCCACAAGTTCTTGAACAGCTGAAAATCGTAGTCTTACTTTTCCAACATCTCCCGTGCCTTGAGAAATTGCATTCAGAAAAGCTTGGCTCCTCAGCAATTCTTCCACCTTGCCCAGCAGCAATTCCTTCCGGGACTTCAACGCGTCGATTTGTTCATCGCTAAGCCGATCGAGATTCACTGACCACGTTTCGAATAGGGCCTTGTTTATGGGCATAAGCCGATTCTCTTTGCCAGCCTTACGAAAGGCCTTCTTCCCCAACAAATCACTACAAGCTTTCATAGCTCGTTTGAACCGCAAAGAGAGCTCGCTTAGTTGATGGTCACCCATCTTGTTTAATTCTTGCATTTTCTGGTTAAGAAAGGCATCAAAATCTCTGCTCTCATAATCGGTGTAAGGGGTTGTCGCAAACGCGATAAACCGCAGCACAAACTCGCGGTCCGCCATGCGCGCTCCCGGCACCGCCTCGGACGTAGCCACTTTGAACTCCTGGGCTTGGGCCAGGTCCTTCAGAAGAGTGGTACTTTTTCCCTGGTTAAGAGCGTGGCGTATTTCCTGCGCGGAAAGCGGAAGCCCACCCGTATTGATACGTTTGAATATATTGAACTTAACCTCGGGCGGAGTGCCCTTCTCGATCAAATATGCAGTCACCTGAGTTTCAAGAATGCGCCTTTGTAAATGGCGGGGCAAACTGTCAAAACCCTTTGACTCCTGCTCCCCCAGGAACTCCATGCCACTTAGCTTGAGGGTTTTTTCCAAAACAAACCTCTTGAGGGAGGTGAGCCGCTGCAATCCGTCCACGACAAGCCACTTGTCCTCGTCAGTGGCGTCCATGTAGAAAGCGGGCAGGGGAATGCGTATCAGTAATGATTCTATCAGCCTGCTTTGCGCCTTCTCGCTCCATAGTCCTCCTTGCCGCTGAAAATCCGGGGCTAAATCAATTTCCTTGTGCTTAATGCGGTTCAAAAGCAGGTCAATGGTGATCGGTTTTGTCTCGACGCGTATTACAGTTGGATCAAACGGATTATTAATGACGTCCGATCCCGTGGTGTCTTCTAGCTCCACGCCTGCTTCGGTGCCCTCTTCAACTTCCGTGATAGTCTCTGTCTGCAAAGCCATAGATAGCTCGCTCCAATTAAAGTTCCCGGTACAGCATAACACAAAATTTGCCGGGGTGGATATCAGGTCAACAACCCGGTGTTGGCGGTCCTTGTCTGTAGGAGTCTTTTCTGATTCACTGGTAAAGCCCACCTCGAACTGATGAAGCTATTTTAGTTCCGGACGCCGCCAGGTATGGCTACGGGGGCAACTCCCGGAAACGGGCCGCGAACGGGTGGCCGTACTGCGGGTGCAGCGGCACCGGCTTGAATTGGCGGTGTCGGAATCACACCGCGTTGTTTCCAGAATTTTAACATCGCCTTGATGGTTGTTTCTTCCTGCACCTGTGTGTTAAACAGCCAACTACCGCCATACAGGGCGGATTTGAAAAGATGATAATGCTGCGGCTTATGGCCGGAGAGCAGCACCAGCAGATACAGTGGAATGGTGCGATTATCCCAATGTACACTTTGGCCATTAAATACAAAATTGATCTGATTGGCCTGGGGGCGGCAAATTAAATTAAGCAGGTAGGGTGCCGCCAGCAGGGGTTTATATTGTGCAAACAGTTTAATAAAATTGCGGCCCTGTAACATGCTGGGATTCTGAAGAATATCATTGGCTCCGGATTGCCGCGCCATTTTTTCTGTATAGTTCACCAACATGGATTTCAAGTGACGGGGGTGCCAGTGCTGCAATAATTGGGCCGCATATTGCCCATCCTGTGCCTGCTGCCAGTAATTGACAAAGTGCATAATGTAAATCTTCTGGCCATTAAACCGCACGACCTGCCGCGTGGTGGCACCACTGTACATGGTCGTATTGCCCACGGATCGGTGGAAGACAATCTGCACCATTTTCTCGGATGGCTTGCGGTTCCACAGAGCGGCCATGGTTGAAAGATACACCACACGCCGGCGGTCACGCAGCAGACGATCCAATATCCAGTCGCTGCTGCTGCCCGGAATTTTTACCAAACCCTGGGCCGATGACGCACGGATGTCCGCGCGCCGCGCAAAGGCTGCTCCCACCAGCGGCAGCACACCAGGTTTAATGCCCCAGTCAAACATGGCCATGCGTTTTTCCTGGGGCAATTTGATCACCGCCATGGTCCAGCGGTCCAGATTAATGTTAAAATTCAGCAGTTTAATCAATCGTGTTGCCTGTTCCGGGCCACCCGCATTGATGATGGCGTGCAACTGCAGGCCCAGAGCGGTTTGAATAATTTTGTTGGCATGTTGGCGCACGCTGTACCGTTCAGAGGATAAATCTTTTAACCCCTGGGCCAACATGGCGGAAACTTTGTCAGATATTGCCGGAGAAGCTGCCGGGTCGGGGCTCTTGGCGTGCAGGCAGGAGGAACCACCCAATGGAATTATCACAGCGGTTACCATCACGGCAACTGCGGCTAAATTCTTAAACAGAGATTGTTGGTTCGTGAGGGTCATGTAGTCAAATTACCCTGAAAAAACAGTCATCTACAGGCTTTTTATCGCCCGTAGCGGGAAATTTCATTACATTATTTATACCCATTTATCCCCTTGGAAAGAAATCCAAAGGGGGTCCGAGAATCGTTTAGGCCTGCAAGCGTGACCCAAGGGCATCAAGCACGCTCATATAATTCATGTATGCGTCATAAGGCGATTCATACATGCTGAAGCTCGGCGTATTTAAGTCGCCGAAAAATCGGGTGTTCATATACAGGAAGTGATCGCTGGAACCCAATTTTCGCCACGTGTTTAATAACGCCGCATCCGCAGAGTCTTTAACTGGCTGTTCCAGACGATACAACTCCTGCAGCGCGTTGGCCTGCATGGCGTTGCCCAACCAAGGAGATAAATCCCGCTGGGCATCGGTCCAGCAGATATTCCGCGGCACGCTTAATTCCGCCACTGGCTCGTATTGCTTAATAACTTCCGAAGGCGTACTGAAGCGGTCCCCATTTTCCAGTACGAATCGGGGTAGTGCCCGCAGGAATTCAAATATGCCGCTGGCCGCAGAATGCCGTTCGCCAAAGGTTTCGTAGTCCATTCCCAGCAGGCAGTATTCCCCCTCCGCGCCTGTGCCATGAAGCCAGCGGGCGTATTTATCCGCCATCAGTGGCCAGTTAATCCAATCGTGGGCGGAAAAGCGCAGCGATAAATCATCACTTAGCCGATAATGCCGCAGTAAGACTTTCAGTTGCTCACGCGCCGCTTTATACACATGTCCCGCGCTGCGATTTCCCAAGGCTCCCTCCCATCCCTCAGTAATAGCCGCCTGGAAGTTTAATCCTGCTGCCAGACGCCCTACCTCATTGGAGTAAATCAAATTGGTATTCCGGAATATGGTGGGCTTTTGTCCAAAATAGTGTTCGATCGTTCGGCTGTGCAAATTGACTTGGGAGGCGAATTCATCCGGGGAATAAAGACACGCCAAGCTATGGTGCGATGTTTCCCCGAGAAATTCCACGCAACCGGTTTTAGCAAGCTCCTTCAATAACGCCACCACCTCCGGCGCGTCGTCCGCAAATTGTTCCAGAGCCGTATTAGTTACGCCCAGTGCCACGCGGAAAGCCGATCCGTATTGCCGCGCCAAATCCAGTAACACATGGGTGGCGGGAATATAACTGTGGCGGGCAATTTCCCGCGTGTAGCGCCGATTGGCCTGGGTGTCAAAATAATCCGAATCGGAATCAAAAATACTGTAGCGCCGCAGGCGGAAGGGCTGATGAATCTGAAAATATAAAACCACAGCAACCATCGGGCGTGTCCTGTTCTGACGCACTTCTGCGTCATGATTATAACCATACGGGGCGAAATACGGCAGGAGGTCCCGTCCTGTCTGTGCCGTCCTGTCCATGCTGTAAGGCGTTAAACGGCGCGGAGTCCCATTTACCAATCCAGCGTTTTACGCCATGCTTGCCGGAAATGCTCAACCGGTGCGTTGATGATTGTTTTGCCATTGATGGATTGCACCAGCAGGTCCGGTTTCTGCGTCACCCGGCCCAGAATACCAAAGGCCAGTGTTCGTAACCGCCGCAACACGTCATCAAGATGTTCGGGTTTAACCTCCAGCACGTAGCGCGTGGGAGATTCGGAAAATAAGAGAATATCATCGCGATCCACTTCCGGATCATGCGGAACGCCGGTCAGATCAATCTCGGCACCTAATCGGCCGGCAAAAAGCATCTCCGCCAAAGCCACGGCCAATCCTCCTTCCGACGGATCATGCGCACTGGCAACCAGTCCCTCAGAGATTAATTTGGCAACTCGTTGATGCACCCCGGGTGCGGTCGCCAGATCCACCGCCGGAATGCTGCGGCCGTTCTGCTGATGCAGCGCGTAATACCATGATCCCCCCATGTGCCGATGGGTCTGACCTACCAGCAGTAAATAATTTCCTGCCGCCTTGGCATCCATGGTTATGCAGCGCGAAACGTCAGGCACAATGCTGATGGCGCTGATCAGCAAGGTGTAAGGGATGCAAATACGTTTGCCTTCATCGGTGATAAATTCATTGGACAGAGAATCTTTGCCGGAAATAAAGGGCGTGCCGAACGCCATCGCCCCGTCATAACACGCCTGACACGCCCGCACCAGAGCACCTAAGTGCATGCGGTCGGAACATTTCGGCCAGCAGAAATTATCCAGTAATGCTGTGGTTTCCGGATCGCCGCCAACGCAGACAATATTGCGGATCGCTTCATCCATGCCGCTTAAGGTCATCTGATACGGATCCAGATCACCGAGTCGTGGTTGACACCCATTGGCCAAGGCCACACCACGGTTGCTTTCGGGAACGGGAGCCAGCACCGCCGCATCTCCGGGGCCGTCCCCACCGGGGCCGATCAGCGGTTTAATGATGGTTGATCCCTGCACTTCATGATCGTATTGCCGGATAATCCAGTGTTTGCTGGCCAGTGTAGGCATGGCCAGGAGTTGGCATAATGTTTGGGCATAATCTGCAGGCTCCGCTACGGTGGCCTTGGGCAACACCGGCTCCTGCCATACTGCCTGGCGAATCGGGCAGGGCAGGCCGTCATGGATAAATTCCATGTCCATGGAGCCGACACTTTGCCCCTGATACCGCAGCGTCAGTTTGCCTGATCCATCAAATACGCCAATGTCCGTGGCTTCCACATCCTCCGCGGCTGCCAATTCCAGAAGCCGGGCAACATTTTCCGGCGCGACGGATACGACAATTCTTTCCTGAGCCTCGCTGATCCAGATTTCCGCATAGTTCAAACCGGCGTATTTCAGCGGCACTTTGTCCAATTCCACCGTGGCACCGGTATGGGATCCCATCTCCCCGATGGCACTGGATAACCCGCCGGCACCGCAGTCGGTAATGGCGTTATACAGCGGCCCGCAATCCCGCGCCTGGAGAATCACATCCATCATCTTTTTTTCAGTAATGGCATTGCCGATCTGTACGGCGTGGCTGAATTCATCGCCATGTTTGTCGGTTATTACGTCGCTGGAAAATGTGGCGCCATGGATGCCGTCACGCCCGGTGCGGCCGCCGATGAGAATAATCCGATCCCCTGCCTGGGCGTCCCTTTTTTCCGCCAGATGCCGCGGCAATAATCCCACCGACCCGCAGAACACCAGTGGATTGCCGATGTACCGCTGATCAAAATAAACCGCGCCATTAACCGTCGGTATGCCCATGCGGTTGCCGTAATCCCGTACCCCGGCTACCACTCTTTGAGCGATGCGCCGCGGGTGCAGAACGCCCACCGGCACCTGTTGCGCCGGCGTGGAGGGATCCGCAAAGCAAAATATATCGGTGCTGGCAATCGGTTTGGCTCCGCCGCCGGTGGCAATGACATCGCGTATGCACCCGCCGATGCCGGTAGCGGCCCCGCCGTAGGGTTCAATAGCGGACGGGCGGTTGTGCGTTTCGACTTTCATGCACAAAGCCCATTTGTCATCCAGCGCAATAACCCCGGCATTGTCCTTAAATACGCTTAACGTCCAGGGCTTATTAAGTTCCTTGGTAGCCCGGAAAATCGTGGACTTCACGAGATTATCAATGGTCTGCATCTGATCGCCGGCGGTGTGATGTTCATGGACATCATCTTCATTTAACCCTGCAGGGTGATGAGAAAAATGGATTTTGGCTTTCAGGGTTTTATGAACGCAATGTTCGCTCCAGGTTTGCGCCAGCGTTTCAAGCTCCGCATCGGTTGGTTCGCGGTCCAGATGGCGGAAGTGTTCCTGAATGGCTTTCATTTCCGCCAGGTCCAGAAACAGATGGCCACGTCTGGACAACTGCTGAAGCTGGTCATCGGTCAGGTGGCGAATAGGCACTTCCAGCCGCTTGAATTCATAGGCCTTGCCGCGCGGAAATTCGCTGGGCGTAAAAGCCGTTTCGTGAACTTGCTCTATGGAATCATTGGCCAGAAGTCGCCGGGCGATTTGGCTGGAAGTTTCCGCCGTCAGATGGCCCGAAAGCACATACCGCCGCCCTGTGCGCACCTGAATGGCCGATGGTTGCCGAGGCAGATTCAGCAAATCCGCGATGGCCATTTCCGTGCTGCCGGCGACCGGATCCATGACTCCGGGCTTCAAGTGTACTTCCACCAGCCGACCCGCGCCGACGGTTTCATGCCCCACCACGACGCGCTCAGTCACCGGGTCGGCTAATAATTCTGTGGCTATTTTATGGACTTGCGAATGCAGCAGAATATCCGCTGCACCCTGCAGCAAAAATACGCGCGCCGTTTGTACACCATGGACCTCAGCAATACCGAGTTGCTGAATTTCATGGAGGACCGCAGCGCCCGCTGGATCGTCGGCGGAATTTTGAGGATGAATTTCAACGCGATAAACAGCCATAACGCTCCTGCAAGCGGTCACTTCCCGGCACCCGTCTGCCTTTGGGAAATACCTTGTGATATTATGCGCGAATCCCGGCATTTTCGCATCCCAGCCGAAGCGCTTGTCGAAACGCAGCCGGTCAGGACGCAAACCGGCCGGCATTGAGGCTTAGCTGATGTGGAAACGCCTTGGCTAAAGTTGACCAATATAGAATACGCAGGCAAGATAAAAACGCGTACCCCAAATCGAAAAATAAATTCCCGTCTGCGTTCCCAAAGCGGCTTATCCCACGGGGAGAATTCCATCTTGCAGCAAAGATCGACACGCGGTTGACAGCAAGCGGCTTGGGAAGACACAATATCCCCGTTGGGTTCTACGGAAGCGTTCAAACAATCTCGGTGAATTTTGAATGCGCCCCTTTGAGTTTGGATAGTTTCCGTTCCCTCGCTGTCCACATTTTGGCGCCTGCTTAAAACACTCAAGCGGAGCTTAGCCAGCCAGTCGGCCGCCTCGGCATTCTGACTGGTGCTCGGCCTGTCTCGGCAACTACTCTATGATCGGCAAGCCAGTGGAATTGTATTTTGAGGATCACTTTTACTGTTACCATACATCAGGTGTGGCAAATGATTTTTCAGTGGGTACACTTCGGTAGTACCGTGCCCGCGGTTCACCGGTACCGGGACGGGCTTACGGCACGATTCGCAGCATGGTTGTAAGGGTTGGCAACGTGGATATTGCGACTAACTTTAAATTAAAAATGCCCGCTGATATAGCGGCGTTGCAGTTGCTGGAATGTTATAGTGTGCCAATCGACCAGCATATACTCCTTACGTTGTTATTCGGCATGCCAGCAGAGGAACAGGTGCGCGCTGACACCATGCGTAGTCTGGTTTGGCTGATCGGGCCAAATGGGGAATCTGAAATCTGGCGACCCGGTAAAGATTATTCGGGCAGCAGCATCTGGTTTGCAGAGCCTGATACCGGGATTCTGCTGGGCAATGATTTTCATAAACCTGATGCGGTATACGCGTGCAAACTTGACGGCACCCATATCGCGTCATTCAGGCTGCCGTTGTTATGGGGTAATCCCATTCAACCGTGGCGCTTCAAGGCAACGCAGAAGGGTATTGAATATGTGGATGCCCAAGGCGAATTGCAGCACACCGCCGACCTCGCAGAACTAATTCTCCGTGCCGAAGGTGCCGGCGATGCAACGACCTCCCGTCTGGCCGCGGACTGGCGGCCCCGGACGTTGCTTTTGCCGACAAATATGCCGGGCGGAAACGGGATTCTGTTCCGCGTGAGTCGCAATGGCGATCACCTGCGACTGGATTGCATTCGGGCAATGCATAATCTCCAACCTGACTTCCTTTAAGGACCTGCCCCGGGTACCGTCGCTGCCTACTGGGCACATGGATCCCGTTTACCGATATTGCCAAGGCCCTGAAAACCATTTACGCAATCGACGTTTTACGGCTATAATTCAATTCGCTTTCAAGAGGAGTCGTAATGACGTTGGCTGCACCGAAACAGGTAGAAATGGGTAAGCAAAGAGCTTCGGCCGACGGGCCTCTCCAGCGGGAAAATGTGGCCAACGCCTTGTTTGAGGGCGATTGCCTGTCATTACTGGAACGTTTCCCATCGCATTGCGTTGATTTGATCCTATGTGATTTGCCCTATGGCACAACACAGAATCCGTGGGATAGCCCTATTAGTCTCACGGATCTATGGGCGGCGTATCGACGGATTCTCAAGCCCTCCGGCACGGTTGTACTAACGGCACAAGGCCTGTTCACCGCGCGTCTGATGGTCTCAAACGAAAAGTGGTTCCGTTACAAACTGGTTTGGGAAAAATCGAAGCCGACAAATTTCCTCAACGCCAGACGCCAGCCTTTGCGAAAACATGAAGATATATGTGTTTTCTCACCCAGGCAGGCGGCCTATTTTCCTCAGATGGGGTTGGGCGTCCCGTATGACAAAGGCGTGCGAAAGAATCAGCTCTCCGGCTCATACGGAGATTTTCTCCCCGCGCGCGTCCGCAGCGAAGGGCAGAGATTTCCCACGGACGTAATTTACTTCAAGACCGCTGAAAGTGAGGGGCAGGTTTGGCATCCCACGCAAAAGCCCGTGGCGCTGGGACAGTATCTGGTCCGCACGTACTCGCGACCGGGAGAACTCGTGCTGGATAACGCGTTCGGCAGCGGGAGCTTTCTTGTCGCCGCCCTGTTGGACGGGCGGCGATTCTGCGGCATTGAGCAGAACGATGAGGCGCAGCTTTTTAAGAAAGCCCACATCGACTACATCACGCTGGCTGCGCAGCGCCTTGGCCAGGCGTGGAGTTGCCTAAGCGAGGCGGTTCAACTGGAAATCAGCGCGATTCAGATATACCGCAAGGGTGAAAGTCCGTGCACGGAGAAGTTCAGTGGCCAGAGCAAAGATTACCTTAAACGAGCGATCGTGGGCGATCGAATTAATCACCGCGATCAACTCCTATTCGGCTAACCATCAACGTGCCATCTGCCGCGCCGGGGGTGAATATACACTGACAGGAGGGGAAACTTCCCTCTTTCCAGACGTTCTTCTTTTCGGTGATCAGCAGTATGGGCTGGTGTTACAGGGCTGGGAACTAAAAATGCCCGACACCCCGATTACTGATATTCAACTGATTGAAAATGCGGAGAAAAAAGCACGACAATTGGGCCTGAAAAGTTTTGTTTTATGGAACGTCCGACAAGCCGTCCTCTATAGCCGCAGTGACGCCGGTACATTTTCCCCTCAACGCAGTTGGGGACCTATCGACATCCAAACACGCGAGGCGGTAGCGGCGGCCACACAGAAATGGCTGGGCTTATTACACCAGATACTCGACGATCTAAATGATATCTTTGAACAGCGACCGGAAACCGCCACTGCCGTGCCAGAGGTACTAGACTGCCTGTTTGCCGACCTGATCGCTCGCCACAGCCCGTCGTATGCCGCCGCGCTTACAACGGCACGAAGGAGGCAATCTGCGTTTCGCGCCCAGATCGACCAATGGTGGATGGAAAGCAGCCACGATCATCCCGGATTAAGCGCGCCACAGGCCTTAGCTGAGGCAAACATTCTTAACTGGCTCAACAAACTGATTTTTGCACATTGCTTAAAAAGGTTCCGCAGAGAGGCGTTTGCGGTGGACGACATTGTGCAGGGCACGACGGTGGCTCAAACGCAACAGGCTCTCATAAAAATTAGCAAAGCGTGCAATTTCATGGCCGTGTTTCAGAATATGGTTGGGCAAGAGCATGTTGACCAGGCAACATGGCAATCTTTGCTGGCCGCCAACGCTCTGCTAATCGGCACCCGGCTTGATAAGGTGCCCCCATCGCTTTTGGCACAAACGCTGGAAGGAACCGTCGAGCGCTGCCGGCGGAAGGCGTTCGGGCAATTTCTGACACCGGTTCCGTTGGCGGATTTTCTTGTGCGCGTTGCCGTCGACAACATCGAGGGAACCATCCTGGACCCGTGCTGCGGTGCCGGGACCATCGCCCGGACCGCGTATCAATGGAAAAAAAGCGAAAACATCGCTCCCAGCATCGCCCTGGGGCAGATCTGGGCTGGTGATAAATTTACATTTCCGCTTCAACTTGCCACAATGGCCCTTGCCGACCCGGAGGCTATTGGGACACCCTTGAACATATTTTGTCACGATGCACTTATTCTTGCCGCAGGCCAAAATATCCCCCTCACAGACCCCAAAACCGGTCAATGTTTCAACGCACTTTTACCTCCCGCTGACTGCATCGTTTCGAATCTGCCCTTTGTGCGTTTCGAGACACTTGGAAGACAACGGGGCATAAGCCGCAGCGCAGCACCGGGGCCGAGGATTCCCGTACTCGATTCCAAAAGCGATTTATTTGCACACCTTCTCATGAATTTCCCGCGATTGCTGCGCGCAGGCTCGCGCGTTGGTGTGATTGTTGCAAATTCGTGGCTCGGAACAGGTTGGGGCCGACAGTTTCGGCAACAATTGGGAAAGCATTTTCATGTGCGCGCCGTTATCACCTCGGCAAACGGACGCTGGTTTGGTAAGGCCGCCGTTGTTACAAACATCCTGTTGCTGGAACTGCGGGACAAACATGCCCCGGAAAACGCCCATGAAGGCACCAACTTTATTACGACTTTGGAACCTCTCGATCAGTGGAACAAAGCCGGCGGCGGGATAGCAGAACTGGCCGGGCAGGCAACCTATGCGACTGGGGCGAAATCGAACACCCGTTTGCACGTGAGTAGTCTCACAACGCGGAAAATCGTGGAAATGGAGAATTTGGGGTTGCAATGGACCGCGTTCTTTGCAAACTTGGATTTCATGGAAGCGGTCCGGTCTTCGCTTGTGCCAGCCAATAGCCTGTTCAGCATCAACCGGGGCGAACGGCGGGGATGGGACAAATTCTTCTATCCACAATCGGAATCAGGGATAGAACCAAAATTCCTCAAACCGGTTGTGATGAATTCGAAACGGCTTTCCGGACTTATCGCCCAGCCGGATGCCCAGGCCTTCTGCTGCTCCTTAACGCCTGAGGACTTAACCGGGAAAGGCTGCCGGGGCGCACTGGCTTGGATCAACAGGTACAAATTGCAGACAAATGGCACGGGAAAACCACTGCCGCAGGTGTTGCGCCGCCCGGGATGCCAATGGTACGAAATGAAAGCATCTACACTTGCGGATTTTGCAATCCCCATTAACCCCGACGCTCGGCTTTGCGTGTTCCGGCTAAAAGACCAGATATTTGTCAATCAGCGATTCATCCGGCTTACGCTCCGCAAGTCTCCACGTATTGACGCGGAACTCGTACATGCGCTCTTGAATTCCACCTTGGGAATGTTCCTGATCGAAGCTGCCGGGTTCGGCCGCGGTTTAGGAGTCTTAGACCTTAACGCAACCAAGTTATCGAAAACCTTTCATATTCTGAATCCCGATAGACCCGATGCAACGGCTGCCGCCAGAATAAAAGCATATTTCCGCCCGTTGCTTGCGCGCCCTATAAAAGAATTACCGAAAGAGATTGCCTGCCCGGACCGGCTGGATTTTGATAGCTGTATAGCTGAGGTTTATGGATTTGTGGGGCTGGAACAAGGCATCCGAGATGCCGTGGAGTTTCTTTATAAAACCCGTAAATCCGCAAAGGATTAATCGACCATCATCCGGCCCCCCGATAGCGTCTGCTTAAGGAAATACAGAAGTGGCCGTCTGGCCGAGGATTGGCGTCCCCGGACATTGCTTTTGCCGACAAATGCCCCCGGTGCCGAGGGAATTTTGTTTCACTTGAACCGCGAAGGTGATCACGTGCAGCTGGATTGTCTCCGATCAACGCGCTGATCTCAATGACCCAGTTTCGGAGACCGCGTCCCGGGTCGAGGCGTTGCCCGGGAACGGCTTCTGATCCGGTTGTCAGGCGGATCACGCAGGTAGTTGTGAACTGACGGGAGGCTATCGTTATAGATTGGTATTGCCGTTTTCGGCGGCCTGCGTATACTTAATGCACAATAAACAAATGGTTCCACGTATTTTTAGGAAGGAGATTCGATGCGAGCGTACTCATCTCGTAGGCGGTGCCGAAAAAGCCTAGTGTCGGTTGTCTCGCTGGCTGTGGTAGTGGGAGCGTCATCGGCGGCGCAAGCCACCGCCGTTACTGTTATTGGAAATAATGGCGGCCCGGGACAAAATGGTGGAGTGGCGGATGCAACGGCACGTAGTGGCAGCAGCACAGATGCAAATATTGTGGCAACCGCGCGTGGGGGCAACGGAGGCAACGGGAATCAGATCACTCCCAATGGCGGGGCGGGAGGAATAGCAAGTGCTGGTGCTTATACCGGGATCGGCGGGCCAGCCCTGATCGCATCTCCGCAAGTTACTGTGTCCGCCGCCGCAGCGGGCGGCCAAGGGGGTTATAGCGACATCGGTGCGGGAGGCATTGGTGGCAACGGCGGGTACGCTTCCCTCGGAATAGTGGAAGGGGGTTCTTCATTACTGGGAGCCGACGTTTCCATCACTGGCTCCGTGCAGGGTGGCGACGGCCGCCTTGGGCCGTCGGAAAGGCTTTCAAATGCGGTCAATGGATATTCCAATGGAGGCGCCCTGGCACTGACGCAGAATACTACCGGCGGATCATCGTTGAATCCCGGCGGCAGTGGCGGCTATGCCAGCAGTGTGCTCAATGAGAACCTCGCCGGCTTTTCTCATGCACCATCGGCCTTGACATTACATGTCAGTTCCACTGGTGGCAATGGCGGTGCTGCCAACACATTCACGAGCACCAGCGGTCAGGTTCAACCAATTCCTGGTGGCAATGGCGGCAATACGCTGAGTTCTGCCGTCGGCAGTCTTTCGGGCAATGGTGCGGTAACCATTAACGCCACCGCCATCGGCGGCAATGGTGGCGCAGCTGATACGGCCGCACGTATTTCCGCCGGCCAAGGCGGAGCTGCTCAGCTGGGCCAGGTGGATGGCCAATCCGGCACCGGTACCGTTAGTGTTTCAGCAACCGCCATCGGCGGCGGCGGCAGCAACGGGCTGGCCGAGAATCTCAACAATGCTGTGCGCGGCCAAACGGCTGGTCCACTGAGTTTGACGCAGAGTGCCACGGGTGGTTCGGCGTTGAACCCCGGTGGCAGTGGCGGCTATGCCAGTAGTGTGCTCAATGAGAACCTTGCCGGCTTTTCTAATGCACCATCATCCTTGACGTTAAATGTCAGTTCCACCGGTGGCAATGGCGGTGCTGCCTTCTCCAGCGACCCTGCTGTAGGAACATCCGGCGGCAATGGCGGCAATACGCTGAGTTCTGCCGTTGGCAGTCTTTCGGGCAATGGTGCGGTAATCATTAACGCCACCGCCATCGGCGGCAATGGTGGCGTAGCAGATACTGCCGCACGTATTTCCGCCGGCCAAGGTGGCGTTGCCCAATTGGGGCAGGTGGGTGGCCAGTCGGGTTCCGGCGCAGTTAGCGTATCGGGAACGGTCATTGCCGGTAATGGCAGCAAGGGAGGTAGTGAGACTCTCAACAATGCTGTGCGCGGCCAAACGGCTGGTCCACTGAGCTTAACGCAGAATGCCACGGGTGGTTCGGCGTTGAACCTCGGTGGCAGTGGCGGCTATGCCAGTAGTGTGCTCAATGAGAACCTCGCCGGCTTTTCTAATGCACCATCATCCTTGACATTAAATGTCAGTTCCACCGGTGGCAATGGCGGTGCCGCCTTCTCCAGCGACCCTGCTGTAGGAACATCCGGCGGCAATGGCGGCAATGGCGGCAATACGCTGAGTTCTGCCGTCGGCAGTCTTTCGGGCAATGGTGCGGTAACCATTAACGCCACCGCCATCGGCGGCAATGGTGGCGCAGCTGATACGGCCGCAGGTATTTCCGCCGGCCAAGGCGGAGCTGCTCAGCTGGGCCAGGTGAGAGGCCAATCGGGTTCCGGCGCAGTTAGCGTATCGGGAACGGCGATCGGTGGTAACGGTGAATACGGAGTTAACGAGAATCTGAATAATCTGGTGACCGGAACAACCGCAGGCTCCCTGTCTTTAACGCAGACAGCGCAAGCCGGCAACGGTTTTGTCGGCGGCAATGCGGTAAGTGGCTTAACCTATTCTGCTTCCGAAAGCACCAGTCTGACCTTGGTATCCCAAGCTGTAGGGGGCATCGGGGCTTTCCCGGAAACCGGCACAGTGGCTGGTATCCCGCCTCAGTCGGGCACCGCTCGGGCGGACGCCGGCGGTATGGCGGTCGCCGGGACCGCCACAGCCGTGGCCACCGCGCGTTCAAGCGCTGGTTATTTTATTCAATCGGTTGCCACACAAGCCAGCGCTCCGTTGTCTTCAGGTGTTAGCCAGAATGTTGAGAGCTTTGCATCAATCGGTCAATCCATGCGGCCCTCCAGTGGCGCTACCGGATTGGAGGCCGTTTCTTACGCGACTGGTTTTACCGCCCTAACAGCCCCAACCTCCGGCAGTACAGTGGAGGTGGGCAGTGCGTTGTTGCAGGCGGGAGGAGGCTCTTCGCCAACTGCGTATACCGCCAGCGCGACGTGGGCTTTCAACCCTGTAAAGTTATGGGTCCCGGGACAGAGCATGATTGTTACATTCTCAAATGTCGGCTATACCGGGTCGGGATTGGTAAGCTTTAAAATTCTTTTGGACAACGTATTGATTGGAGGCGTCGGCAACCAAGGGACACCGGTAAATTTTGCGATGGCCCAGAATTATTTTACACATTCACCGATAGATCTGGGAACGCTGAATGCTATGCCGCAGAACTCCACCTTGGAAGTATGGCTTTCTGTGGTCAGTACTGCCAATGGTGTATTTGATCCGACCGTCAATTTATACAATGGCCCATCGTCCAGCGTCCCGGAGCCCGGAGCGTTAGCGATCCTGATCTTGGGAACTTTGTCCATGGTGGTGCGAAGAAGGCCGAAAGCTCCTCGGTAAATGAACCCTTGGCCTGGGCCGCCTCCGCCGTTTTTCTCAACAGCAACCTTTCGCCCGATGGGCGGACCGTGGAAGCAACCCCGCGGCTACGCCGCCATCTCCTGAATTTCGGAGACACTGCGGTTAGAATGCCGTCCGGTGTTTGGCTGAGGTAGTCTTAGATCATGCTGCGTGAACTGCATATTTCTAATTTGGCCGTGATTGCGGATGCGGCGGTTGAATTTGACGCGGGCTTGAACTGCTTTACGGGACAGACCGGAGCGGGAAAGTCGTTGGTGCTGGGGGCGTTGGAACTGCTGCTGGCGTTGCGGTCGGGGCAGAATATGCTGCGGGCTGGGGCCAGCGAGGCGCGTATTACCGGTGTATTTGTTATTCAAAACGCTGCCCTGCGCCGCCGCCTGGCGGAGATTACCGATCTGCCTCTGGCGGACGAACCGGAAATTATTCTCGTGCGGCGGATTCATGAATCAGGCCGCACCACGGCCTCACTTAACGGCCAGCCGCTCACGGGATCCATGCTCAAAAACATTGCCGAGACGCTGGTGGATATTCACGGCCAGCATGACGCCCAATACCTGCTTAAGCCCGCCAACCAACTGGCCCTGCTTGATGATGCCGGGCATCTTAGTGCGCTGGCTGAAGAATTCCGCACGCTGCATCAGCAGCGGCGGGAACTGATGATCCAATCGCGGGAACTTAGTGCATCCCAAACCCTGCGCAAGCAACAGATGGAGCTTTATGAATTTCAAGCGAGGGAAATGGAGGATGCTGCCCCGCAACCGGGGGAATTAGAGATACTGGAGTCGCGGCATCGGCTGTTAAGCAATATCGAAAAAATTAAACGCCTCGGTGGCAGCGCGTATGAAGCACTGTATGAGGATGACGCCGCCATCATCGGCCGACTGAAAACCGTTACCGCCGTTCTGCTGGAAGCGGCGGAATTAAATCCGGATTTTATTGCCGCAGCCGGGCAGGTAAAAGATTCCACCATCGCCCTGGATGATGCGGCATTTACTTTACGCCGCACGCTGGATCACTTGGAGTTGGACCCCGAAGAACTCGCAAGCGTATCCGATCGGCTTAATACGCTTAATCGGCTGATCAGCAAATATTGCGGTCACGGCGGCGGCCTGGATCAGTTACTGGAGTATCAGGAAAGTATCAAAGCGCAGTTGACGCAATTGAAATCCGCCGATCAAAACTCCGCCGATTGCGATGCCCGCATTGCAGAGCTGGAGAAGCAATTATCAGCGGTTGGTGCCAAACTTTCCCAAGGGCGGAGAAAAGCTGCGGAAGTTGTTACACCGGGAGTGCATCAGCAATTGGCTGATTTGGGAATGAAGGAAGCCCGGTTTCACATCGAATTTTTGCCCATGGGGGCCGCAGGCGAAATACCGGGCCATCCGGATGATCTCTTTACTTCGCCCAGCGGAATGGAGACGGTGGAATTTATGCTGGCCCCCAATCCCGGGCAGCCGGCGCGGCCCTTGCGCAAAATTGCCAGTGGCGGGGAACTATCCCGCGTGATGCTGGCAGTGAAGTCTATTTTGGCCGCGTCAGACCGGGTCAGCGTACTGGTGTTTGATGAAATTGACGCCAATGTCGGCGGAAGGATGGGGACGATCATTGGGGAAAAATTACGCGATATCGCCGGGCGGCACCAGGTGCTGTGCATCACGCATTTGCCGCAGATAGCGGCGTATGCGGATCGGCATATTAGCATTCATAAGGTTGTGCGCGATGGCGAAAGTTTTACCTCCGTGAGTGCTCTGACCGGTCAGGTGCGCCTGGAGGAACTGGCGGAAATGATTACCGGGAAAAATATTACTCCCACATCGCTGGCCCAGGCGCAGGAACTTCTGGCATTGGCGGTTAGGAAAACAGGGGAGGCAGCTCCTGCGGCACGGAAAACAGGGTCCAATCGCGACAAGGCGAAAAAGCCGGCCGCCTTACCCAAAAGCCTGACGGAGAAATAAACTGAAATCCACCACTGATTATCCGGAATGGGAAGAATCCGAAGCAGCCAGTATGGCCCCACAGAATCTCCAGCCGATGGCGAGCAAAACACGCAGCCTACGCATGGATTTTGTTAACCGCCAGCCCACGGCGGCGCTGGTCTTAAAGCTGGCAAGCCCTGCGATTATCGAGCAGATACTGGCGGCGGTTATTGGTCTGACAGATACGGTCGTTGCCGGACATTTGCCGGGGACCGCCAACACAATTGCAGCGGCCTCGGCGGCTGTGGGCATTATGACCTATCTGCAATGGTTTGGGGGATTGATGACTGCGGCACTGGGCGTGGGGGCAACCGCCATTGTGGCTCGGGCTTTTGGATCACGCCGCTCCCGCATGGCTCAGAGAGTTGCCGGCACTTCTGTGAGTTCGGCATTTATTGCCAGTAGCGCGCTGGCCGTGCTGCTGTATGTTTTTGCCCGGCCAATTTCCTATGGTTGCGGTCTTAGCGGCCTGTCGGCCCATTTTGCCCGGCAATATCTGCAAATTATGGTCATTACCATCAGCCTGCAAACCACCGGGCAAATCGGCATGGCGTGCATTCGCGGTGCTGGAGATACCGTCCGGCCCATGGCCATTATGTTTATGGTCATGGTGGTGAACCTTGTGGCCTCCACGGCTTTTGCTTATGGGTACTTTGGGCTGCCGGCGTGGGGAATTCGCGGTGATGCGTTTGGCACCCTGCTGGCTTATCTTACGGGCGGCATCTGTGCTGCAGTAGTTTTGTTTACTGGATTAAGCCCCATTAACTTACGCCTGCGACATTTAAGAATTATCCCCCATATTTTGACCCGCATACTGAAAATCGGCATTCCCAGCTGGGTAGAGGGCATCTTGCTGTGGGGTGGGCAGTTCATAATTGTAATTTTTGTGATCAATTCCAAAAACGATCCCAACGGTTATCTGCTGGCAGCGCATAATGCCGTTTTGCGCATTGAATCGATTTCATTTCTACCGGGCTTCGGTTTTGGTATTGCCGCATCCACCCTCGTGGGGCAATATCTCGGAGCGGGTAAGCCGGAGGCGGCAAAGCAGGCGGGCAAAATCGCCAATACTTTGGCGCTGCTTACCATGACGATTCTGGCGCTGCCGATGATATTCTGCCCGGGATTTATGCTCTCGTTAATTGTTAATTCACCTCCGGTAATTAAGGCCGGCTTCTGGCCCTTGGTCCTGGCGGGCCTGGCACAACCGGGATTTGCCCTGGCGATTGTATTTTCCGGCGCGCTGAAAGGAGCAGGCGAAACCGTGCTGCCGATGATTTGCACAGTTTCCGGCATTCTGGTGGTGCGCTGGGCAGTGCTGGCCTTGGGGCTTTATTGGCTGGCGACGCATGGAATCCACGGGGAAAATCTGACGGCCGTATGGGTGGCAATATGGATTGATCTGAATTACCGAGGAATATTCAACGCGGTTATCTACGCCCGTGGGCGGTGGCAGAGTAAAAAAATCTGAAGATCCGGCACTACGGCGCTGTCGCGTGGGGCTAGTGCAGCGGCAGGACACGTCTGGGGACCGCAATTTTCATGTGATCACTGATTTGCGCGGGGTCTAATTGCGTAGCGTCTAAATTCGGGCTGCCCCGCCCGGACCAGAGCCAGATATTGTCCTTATCCAAGGATGATATCCAGAAACTGAAATGACCCTTGGTATTAACAATATAATAATGTCGCGTAAAGGTGCTGGCGGGAGGCCCAATAGATAATTCTGCCCCCGCCGCCGGTAAAGTCGTACCTTGCCATGTGGCCATTCCCGCCACGTGGGTACAGCAAGGCAACACGGCGCATAGGGCTAAAAATGCCAGCAGGCTAAAGATACGCGGTGTTGATCTGAGTTTCATCACAAACTCCCGAAGTGTTTGAGCTGGGCCTAGGCAATTGGCTTGCCAGGTAGATCAACCCATTATCAGCGCAGCAACTAATGAGGTGCTAACCGCGGTGTTGAAAAGGATTAAACAGTACCGATGGCTTTTTAATTGACGGCCGCGGTGGCAGCCTGTTCAATGGGTTCCACCGAAACTTTTAAGTTGGAAGCAAAGTGTACCCGGCCTGGAGCTAAAGCAAAAAGGCTGTCGTCGCGTGCCAGACCGACATTCTTGCCTGCGCGATACTTCGTTCCGCGTTGCCGAATAATAATGGAACCGGTGGTTACCACTTCCCCGGCATAGGCTTTTACGCCGAGGTATTTCGGATTACTGTCCCGCCCGTTCTGGGTGGAACCTTGACCTTTTTTATGCGCCATGACACATCTCCAGGATAATCAAGGGCGAACCAGTTGTTCGCCTGCGAATTTCGCAAGCCGTTAAGTATACGCACTGCGGCTTTGATTGCAAGTATCCTGTCGGACGATATTTCTGCCTGTTGACGGTCGCCCAACAAGCCGATAATTTAGTTAAGGTTTCTTGCCGCAGCAAAACCGCTGATACAGGCTAAGACTGCTAGGAGTATAGATAAGTGATCATCACCCTCACGTGCCGTCATCTTGAAGTGACCCCGGCGATTCGCGAACATGCGGAAGCAAAGGCCAATAAGATGTTGAAGTATTATGACCTCATCAAGGAGATTGAAATAATTCTTGACGGCAGCGAAGCCAAACATAAGCGGGTGGAATTTCTTGTCAGCACCGAACATCGCAATATGTTTGTCGGAAAACAGGAAGGCGATGACCTGTATGCCTGCATCGATCAGGCGGCCCACAAGATTGAACGTCAGCTTACAGAACACAAAGATCGATTCCGAAATCGTAAACATCCGGGATAGCCCAGGCAAAATCGGCGGATATAATACCCTGCGGGCAATGTGTGAATTAAGCTGGGATTGTCGCCGATTGTATTTGTGAGATAACCAACGCATGAAACTCGGTGATTTTATCGTGAAGGACTCTATCGTCCTGGATCTCAAGGCAACGAGCCGTGACGGGGTCATTAGAGAACTTGTAGAAGCTTTGGCCGCCGCAGGAGCACTTGACGTTGCAGACGTGGACACAATTTGTAAAGCCATCTTAGACCGTGAGCGGCACGGCAGCACGGGCTTTGGCAAAGGCGTTGCGGTGCCGCACGGCAAACTCGCGTGTGTAAAAAGGCGTATCGGCACCATTGGTCGCAGCGCCGTCGGGATTGATTTTTCCGCGTTGGATCAAGCTCCCGTATTCAGTGTGGTGTTGTTGCTTTCCCCCCCGGATAATCCGGACGGTCATCTGCATGCAATGGAAAATATTTTCCGCAATCTCCAGCAGGACAACTTCCGCCGCTTTCTGCGACAGGCGTCTTCGCGTGAGGAAATCATTGAATTAATGGAAGAGGCGGATCAAGCCGGTATGGCTCGCTAACGCGATTTTATTCCTTGGAGCCCTACTACTGTTACTGGACTCGCTCAATAGGTCGGTGCCCCCGAATCATGGACAGACAAGTAAAAATTTCGAACCGACTCGGCCTGCATGCCCGCCCGGCTATGCAGTTTGTGGATGTTGCTAATCAATTCAGGAGTAATATCCGGGTCTGGAAGGGGGATCAATGCGTGGATGGTAAAAGCATCATGCACATGATGATGCTCGCCGCCACCGAGGGCACCGGTCTGAAGCTTGAAGCCGACGGAGAAGATGCGGGTAAAGCTCTGGACGCCCTGGAAAGTCTCATCAACGGCCGCTTCGGCGAAGAGTAGGGACTCTCAAGGTTCATTATTTCCCGCAGGTTCACGACGCCCAAGCCAATCTTGGAACTCGCGCATGAGGGCTTGGACCGGAATATTAAACCATTACCCTGCGGATACCACGCCCATGGAGCCGGGTTTGCCGGCGCCGGGCATTAATTCTGGACGACCGATGGCGCGATAAATCAATCCTGCGGCCAGGACCTTGGTGCTGCCGAGGCAATTTCGCCCGTCAAAGACATATTTGCCACGCATCAGGGATGCGATGTGCGGCCAATCCTGGGTGATAAATACCGACCAGTCGGTAACCACAGCCACGGCATCAGCGCCGCGGGTGCATTCATCCACGCTATTGGCCCATGTAACTTTATCACCGAGGGTGCGGCGGGCGTTTTCCATGGCCTGCGGATCATACACCCGAACTTTTATCCCGGCGGCAAGCAGCGCGTGAATAACTTCAATGCTGGGGGCTTCACGCATATCATCGGTATCGGCCTTAAAGGCCAGCCCCCATATAGCTACCTGCGGCTCCGTTACGCCGGCTAGAGCTTTGATAATGCGCGTGGCAAAGGCTTTTTTCTGTCGGGTGTTGGCTTTTTCAACACCGCTTAACAAATGCGGTTCCAAGCCGAATTCCTGCATCTGGTGCACCAGTGCCGCGACATCTTTAGGAAAGCATGATCCGCCGTAACCCACGCCCGCTTTTAAAAAGGATGGCCCGATGCGTTTGTCCGTGCCGATGCCCACGCGCACCGATTCAATATCCGCGCCGATGGCCAGCGCCAACTGGGAAAGCTCATTAATAAAGCTGATGCGGACCGCCAGCATGGCGTTGGAGGCGAATTTGGTGAGTTCCGCGCTTTGCCGACTCATGGAGAAAATGGCATAGCCGCGGTCAATTAGCGGTTGATAAATTTCCCGCAGAACTTCCATACCGGCGTTGGAATTGGCACCGAAAACAATGCGGTCCGGCTGCATAAAGTCCTGGATCGCGGTGCCTTCGCGCAAAAATTCCGGGTTGTTGACCACTTCAATGCGGTGCGGACTTTTGGCTACCTGCTGGGCGACAAGCTCTCCGGTGCCCGGTGGAACCGTGCTTTTAATGACCAGCGTCTTTGGTCCGTTGGCGTGCTTGAGAACATCTTCCACGGCGGCAAATAACATACTTAGATCCGCGCCGCCTTTGGGCGAGGGCGGCGTGCCTACGGCGATGAACACGCCCTGCGATTCTTTAATCGCCGCTGCGATATCCGTGGTAAAGCTTAGCCGGCCGGAGGAAGCTTCAGCCAGGATTAATTCCGATAAGCCCGGTTCATAAATGGGAACATTGCCCTGAGACAGCCCGGCGACGCGCTTGGTGTCCACATCGACACCGATGATCTTATGGCCCAGCGCCGCCAAACATGTGCCGCTGACTAAGCCGACATAACCACATCCGATAACCGCAATTTTCATAAAAGCTCCAAATTCAGGCAGCCCCGAGGTGCTTAAATTACACCCAAGCCCCACCGCGCCGGAACTGCTGCACGTGAACAAAACCACAAGTAGACTGTTCAACGCCCCGGGCTTCACCGGCCGCCCGGAGATTATCGGCAATTTTCGTCATTGTTGTGAATTTGTCCAATGAAATGCAAAATCCGTTAAAATGAGGGCATCATGCGTGCGGTTCGCGCAAGGGCGATATTTTATGGCCCACGGACCAGCGCTTAAAGCGACCGGCTTTAATATCCGGATTAAAAAAAGGATCCCGACTGGTAGCGGGATGGTGCTGAAGATGTTTATTGACGAAGCAGAAATTGAAGTATTTGCGGGCAAAGGGGGCAACGGGTGCGTTTCCATGCGCCGGGAGAAATATATTCCCCTGGGTGGGCCAGATGGTGGTGATGGCGGCAGAGGGGGTAGCGTCTATCTGGAAGCGACAGAGGGCGTGGATACTCTGCTGGATATGGTTGGGCGGCATCATTGGCGGGCGGGCAGCGGCGAAAACGGTCAGGGCAAGAAAAAGGCCGGCAGCGATGGCAACGATCTGGTGATTCGTCTACCGGCGGGAACAATGGTCTATGACGCGCTTACCGGCTTACTGTTGGTGGATTTGCTGCCGGTGGGAAAACGGGCGATGGTGGCCCGGGGTGGAAAAGGCGGACGGGGCAATTTGCAATTTACATCGTCGGTGCGGCAGGCACCGGATTTTGCCGAACCGGGGGAACCGGGGCAGAATCGAAAATTAAAATTCCAACTCAAGCTCATTGCGGATGTCGGCTTGATCGGCAAGCCTAATGCTGGTAAATCGACCCTGCTGTCACGGTTATCCGCGGCGCGGCCGAAAATTGCAGATTATCCTTTTACAACCCTTAAGCCTCAGCTAGGCATTGCGGAACTCGATATGGAACGCCGCCTGGTGCTGGCCGATATTCCAGGTTTGATTGAAGGTGCGTCGGAAGGGGCGGGATTGGGATTGGATTTTCTGCGGCATATTGAACGCACGCGTGTGCTGGTGCATTTGTTAGATATGGTTCCCATGGATGAAACGGCCCCCATTGACAGCTACCATGCCATACGCGCAGAACTTGCCGCCTACAGCCCTAAACTGGCGGCCAAACCCGAAATTCTCGTCGCCAATAAAATGGACCTCACTGGGGCATCGGAAGCACTGGCGGATTTGCGCACCGCGTTACCCGGAAAACAGATTCTGGCGGTTAGTGCCGCCACCGGCACGGGCTTGCGGCCATTGCTGGAAGATTTGTGGCAGCTTATTATTGCCACTCCGGCGGGCGAAGCGTTTGAGGAAGCGCCGCCGATGATCGCGGTGAACCTGGATCGTGTGCGGGAAGCTTCCGCCAAACTGGCCGATGCGCAGTTGGCGGCGGAAGTGGAAGCGATCAAAGCGGATGATGTTCGCAAGGGCAAGTACTATCGGCGTACCAAAGCGGATCGAACCAGAGACCGCAATAAGAAGAGACTTTCATAACAGCTATGGAGCGCATTTGTGAGTGTGATTGCCATTGACATAGGAAACACGCGCATTGGCGTGGGATTATTTACGGCCGGGAAAAACGCCGACCCGGCCCTGCGTTTCAATCATTCAGATATTCAATCCGAGATGCTGGCGTATCTTGAAAAGCTTTGCAGCGGCATAACCGATGGCGGACGGCGGCCAGATGGGGTGGTATTGGCCAGTGTCGCACCCGAATGGACCGACCGCGTCGCAGAACTCATCAGCAATCACTGCTCAATGACGCCGGAAATTGTGGGCACGGATTTGAAAATTCCTGTGCAAACCAATCTGACCGATGACTCTACAGTAGGTGTGGACCGTCTGCTTGGAGCACTGTGCGCGTATGTGAATACCGAGCAGGCGTGCGTCATTATCAGTGCGGGGACTGCCTTGGTGGTGGATTGTATTGATGATGCGGGGACTTTTCTTGGCGGAGCTATTGCGCCGGGCCTGGCAATGGCGGCCAAGGCCATGCATACGGGCACAGCGCAACTTCCCATGGCGAATCTGGATTTGCCGCAGGAACCCTTTGGCCGCGACACGATGGAAGCATTGAATCTCGGGGCGTATGCGGCCATCCGCGGCGCGGCAGCATATCTTCTGGAACGCTACGCGGAAAAGCTTGGTCATTGGCCCCATGTGGTAGGCACCGGCGGGGATGCGATGCGCGCGTTTGGCAACAGCGGCATGGTGGATTCGTTTATTCCCGATCTGGTCCTGCAAGGTGCCGCCCTGGTCTGGGAACATCATCACGGGGAAGACCACACAAGTTGAGCAGCCCGTACGCGCCCGCCCAGAACGGCTCCCATGGCGGAAAACGCAACGTATAGAAAGTGCAAACGCAAGCAAGATAAGGCCGTCGATTTCACATTCGCGCTGTCATCACGGCCCCGGCGCCGGGAAATCAAAAAATAAATCTTAAAATCAACGGGGCGGTATTTACTACCCGGTAAATATGCGGTACGATTCAAAGTCTCAAATCATGGTTCGCCTCGGTGCGGACGATGCAGGAGTGACGCGATGAGCCGATGGGCGGCAATATTGTTATTGGTTGTATTTTTCGCGGCGCCTTCACGCGCGTCGGCGGGTACGGTGAAGTTGCAAACGGTATCCGCGGCGACGCTGGCGGCGCGGGGCAACCGCTGGAATGCCGCCATTGCGGGATTCACCAATGCAACCTATCAGGCAGTGCATGCGGATTTATTTGTCCGACTGGATCGGATGTCCAATGTGGAATTTGTAGAGCCGATCTGGCTGCCGGCCCGCAGTGATGAAACCATTTCCCTGCCCGTATTTTGCCCCTTTCCGCGCCCGGGGAAAAAAGTCCTCAACTACACCGCGTGGCTGGCCACCGGGGCATCGGGTCATATTATCGCGCGAAATACTGGAAGCATGTTTACTCCCGCGGCGCGCTACCCCACCATGGCCGTGACGAATGGCGATGATCAATCCACGGCTGATCTTGCCGTGCAGATTCGCAAACAGGAAGGGCTTTCATCGGTCATTGCCTATACCAACGCGTCACACATGCCGTATATGCCCTCGGAATATGACGGTGTTTACGCGGTTTTCGCCGCCCGGCGGCACATGGAACTCACCGGCCCGCAACGCAACGCGCTACGCCGCTGGCTAGTGTCCGGAGGGCGGCTATGGATTCAGGCGCAAAGAGTCAGGAACCGTTTTGGTCAAGCGCTGTTAGGACCAGCCTGGACGATTGTAAAAGTCGGACAGACCCATACGGCCACACTGCATTTTTCCGGGCGGGGAATGCAAAATTCCGTGCTGCATCTGAAAAAAGCGATCCACATGGTATATCTGCTGGCATCCGGATATACCACACTGGCAAAAGTCAATGGCTGGCCAGCCGTGATGGTGCGGCGTGTCGGGCTGGGACGCGTATATATTTGCGCGGTCAACGGGCGGGGAATGCTCAACAAAATGAAAAAGGGCGGTGCGGTCCTTTGGCCGGTCGTCCGGAATTTTTATTCTGCTGGCGGCATCCATGTCCCTGCGGCTATTGTCAAGCATAACGCCACGTCACAAATTGGATATCGCATTTCCGGTCGCATGATTATCGGTGTCGTGCTGGTGGGTTTGACGGTTGTACTGCTCCTGGCGGCTTTTGTGCTGGGGCGCAAGGATAAGTTGGAGCGGCTGGCACCGGCAGCCATTGCGTTGGCAGTGGTGGCGGGCATTATTCTTATCATCAATGGCAAGCTCAATCGCGGGCGGGTGAAGTTGACGCTTTCATCGTACCAGATCGCCTGTGCCGCACCCCAGGAGCATTTGCTGTCGATCAGCGGTTTTGCCTCCATTTTTTCGCCAAAGGCGCAGGCGGCAGAACTCACGACGTCCTCGGGGTTTCAACTGAATCCCAAGACCAGTTTCGCCAAGCAGTCCAGCGTGCGGGTAGCGGCACAAAATAATCAGAAACTCCAGTGGCAAAATTTACAGTTGCCTTCTGGCGCAGCAATTAATATTCCGTATATCAGCACCCGCGCCGACCGCCTGCTTCAACCGGTTGTTGGACGGTTCGGGCCGGGGGGCTTGGAGATTTCCGGGCAGGAATCCTTATTAGCAAATTTACGGGATATGGCCATTGCAGCACCGCGCGGAGCGCTGGCCCTGGTGCGTACCGGGAGTGGAAAACGCCTGGCTGGTGCAGCGCAAATTCTGCCCGCCGGTCAATTTATCCAGTCTTCCTTTTTAACCCGCAGTCAGCAAAACCATAACGCCATTGAAGCACGTTTGTATAAAGCCGGTGGTCCCGTTGAGCCAGCTTTGCTGGGCTGGCCGAATTCTGCCATGCCGCTACTGCATCTGACGCATGACCCCGTGGCCATGAATCAAACATTGCTGGTTATGCCTCTGGAAATGAGGGCCACGGCAGCGGGGACGCACGTGGAATTGCCCTGGCCGTATCTGCCGTACCGATTGGTTCCGGGTTCCGGGCAACATGCTCCGGCTCCGGTATATAACACGCGCAAGCACCGCTGGCTGAAAAATCTGTCATCTCCGGCGAATATATTTTTGCGTTTTCAATTGCCCCGGCAGGTGCTGCCGGTGAAATTAACCAGCGGCGTATTAACGATTAAACTCAGTGCTCCGGGACGCCCGGTTTCCGTTCTGGCTTCGGAACAAGGCAAATGGGTGATCATCAGCAGTTCAAGCCATGGCAGCACGATGGTTCTTCATCTTACCCCTGCGGCATTGTCCACGATCGGCCCGGCAGGAGGATGGAAGTGTGAGATTATTGTCGGGGGAACTATTGACCCCAACAGCACGTGGCATGTGACAACGGTCCGTTTAACGGCAGCGGGTACGGTACAATAAGCCCCATGGCGGAATTGTAAGTTCCCAATCATACAGGATTGTTTATGAGCGAAGCACCGGTTGTAGAAACAGTGGAATTGACCAAGGTCTATGGTGAATTCACCGCGCTTGATCATTTAAGCATTCGCCTGGAAAAAGGGCAGATACTGGGTTTCATCGGGCCTAACGGGGCCGGCAAAACGACCACGATTAAAATTCTCGTCGGATTGATCCGCCCCACCAGCGGGAAAGCGTCCATCGGAGGAGTGGACTGCACTTCCGATGCGCGCAAAATCAAGCATCTTGTCGGATATATGCCTGATACCTTCGGGTCCTATGACAACATGCGCGTGCGGGAATATCTGGATTTCTTCGGGGCCGCATTCAAAATTCCCCGCAAACAACGGCAAGATCGTATCAATGCGTCACTGGCTGTTACCGGTGCATCGCACATGGCGGATTTATATGTTGAAAGCCTTTCCCATGGTATGAAACAGCGCGTGGCCATCGCCCGGACTCTTCTGCATGACCCCCCGGTGCTGATTCTCGATGAGCCGGCCAACGGCCTGGACCCCGCAGCGCGTGTGGAGATGCGGGAAATTCTCCTGAATCTGGCGCAAAGAGGCAAAACGCTTATTGTCACCAGCCATATTCTGCCGGAGCTGGCGCGGATATGTAATATGGTGGCGATTATGACGAATGGAAAGCTCCGGGCGTTTGGCACTCTGGATCAGATTATGCAAAACGTCCGGCATCAGCGCATGATCGAAATACAATTACTTTCAGAGGATGACGTTACTGCGGCGACGGAAATTTTACGCGAAAATCTCGGCGAGGCGGCGAATGTTACAGCGGCACCCTCTGAAATGATGGTCCGATTTAACACTGCGGGTAATGAACAGAGTCTGGCTGTAGCGCTGCAACGGTTGGTCTCGGCGCAGGTGCGCGTGAGCCAATTCCGTGAAATGCAGCAGGACCTCGAAGACGCATTCCTTTCTGTCACACAACAGGACAAGGCGCAAATAGCCGCCGGGGAGACACAGGCGTGAACAACCCGATTGTACGTCGTGAACTTATCGGTGCCTTGCGGAAGCCCAACGTGGCCGCACTGGAAGTGGTGTGGTTAGCGGTGCTGGCTGCCGTGATTGTGCTGCGCTGGCCGGCAGGCGGCCGGGTGGATTTGGCCGGCACGCAGGCGCAACAGGTTTTAAGTCTGCTTTCCTGGACGATTTTAGTAGGCATGATGCTGGTGGCACCGGCGTTTCCCGCGGCATCTGTGGTTGCGGAAAAGCGCAGCGGTACGCTGGCACTCTTATTGAATTCGCCGCTTTCTCCCGCAGCGATTTATCTGGGCAAACTCATTGGTGCCCTGGGATTGCCCATCATTCTTATGTTGCTGACGATTCCCGGCATGACCGCCTGCTTTGCCATGGGTGGGGTGAGTCTGGTGCATCAGGTGTTGCCGCTGTATTTGATCTTTATTCTTGTGGCCCTGGAATCCGCCGCCGTGGGGCTGTACGTGAGCATCCGCGTCAATGACGTGGATTCCGGCATACGCCTGACTTACGCCGTGCTATTTGTCCTGGATTTACTGCTGCTGATCCCCTATCGGTTGGTGGCGGACACGCAAAATCCGACATTTCTACTCATTGGCCGCTGGCTGGCGTCGTTTTCACCGCTTCCGGCGATGTTGCATGTATTAGGCGCTAATTCCATTCATGCGGGCAATTCTGTAAATGGCGGCACATCCGTTATCACACGCTTTGTGATCTGTTCGCTGGTGCTTAGCGGCGTGTTGGGGCTGTTGAGCACTCAGCGGCTGGGCCAGTGGCTGTTTGATCGTCCGCGGGCCAGCGGCAAAATCACCGATGACCGCTCAAGCAAAGTGCAGGCGTATCGCCGGATCATGTACTTATGGTTTTTTGATCCGCAACGCCGCAGCGGCCTGATCGGACCATTCAGCAATCCGGTGATGGTCAAGGAATTCCGCACCAGCCGCTTTGGTCGCTCGCATTGGATGATGCGCCTGGTGGGAATCTGCCTGATGGTGTCGCTGGGGTTGATGCTGGCGGCGGCGTATGGTTCCATGAGCTTTCAGCCCCAGACCCTGGGCGAACTGATGGTGATGTTCCAGGTGACGCTGATTGTGCTTATTACACCAAGCTTGTCGGCGGGGCTTATAAGTTCCGAATTGCAGAATAAATCCTGGCAGTTGCTGCGGGTCACACCGTTAAGTCCCGCGAGCATTGTTCTGGGGAAACTGTTAAGTGTTTGCCGGACCCTGCTGCTTTTGCTTTTTGCCACGCTGCCGGGGTATGCCGTCATGCTGGTAATTGATAAAGGCCAGGCGGATAGAGTAGTCACGGTGCTGATTACCCTGGGATTAATTGCGCTATTTTGCTTAATGGTCAGCAGCGCCATCAGCAGTTGGTTTCGGAAAACCGCGCAAGCCACAGCACTTTCCTACGCAATTTTGCTGGCGCTGTTCGGGGGCACACTGGTATTCTGGGCGGGGCGTGGAACGCTTTTCTCTTTAAGCCTTGTGGCGGGAATTCTTAAATATAATCCGCTGGCGGCGGCATTGGCCACCATTCATGCGCCGGGCTTCAGTGATTATAACTTTGTGCTGACCAACTGGTGGTTCATGCTGACGGTCATGGGTGTTGCCGCGGTTATTCTGGTATTCCGGACCTGGCAATTAACCCGGCCCGATTAGTTGATGCGTGATGTCGATCCGTATGGGTGATATATTCATGAAACAGGCTTTGACTGCCTTGGCGAAATGTTCCTGCCGCGGAATTCCCCGCGCTACGGCGGTGGTTCTTCTGGGATGCTGCAGTGTTGGCGCACAAGCCGCCGCTACCACCAACGGCATTGGCAATCCGATGCTGGATTTACCCCAGTTGCCGCGACTGCAGGCACAAAAGACTTTTAATCCACAATTGACCCATCTCTGGCATGTGGCCTTGCAGCAGAACATTCCCGAAGTTATCACCAGCACCTGTGTCGCCATTGACGCAGGGATAAAAAATAAGGTGCCGGACCTCCACGCGCTGCTGCCATCCTTGGAACATCTGGCAGTTTCCAAGACCCTCCCGTTGACCGTCAGAATGTCGGTGGTCAGGGCGCTCGTTGAAATTTCTGATCAACATACGCAAGCGATTCTGGTACATCTGGATTCCGCACAGCCATCGGCCTTTGCACAGATTGTGGATCCACTGCTGGCGAAATGGCACACGGTGTCCATGCGCAACATTTGGATAGCACGGGTGAAAAACCCGTCTGCGGAATTGCAGGTAAAGGTCTCGGCCGCCAAAGCCTTGGGGGCAGCCGGTGATCATCAGGCCAATGCGGTGTTGAAAAACGTGGTTCAAAACGCCGGAGAGCCACTAGTTTTGCGTTTTGCCGCGGCCCAATCTCTGGCGAAATTGCGGGCCAGCGGTGTTGCCGCATTAAGCAAAAGCATGTTGAAAACCCAGGGCCACAGTGTGCCGCAGCGGTTGCTCATTTGCAGCATGCTCGCAGGCTCAAAGACGGCTTTACAACGAAAAATGCTTCTGGGTTTTGCGGGGGATTCCAACTCGGCCGTAGCGGCGATTGCCTGGCGGGCATTAATCAAAACGGATGTCCATGCGTTGCAGGCTTTGGCATCGCACATGAGCGGTAATGCGGATCCCACGATTCGGCTGCTGGTGGCGAAAGCCTGGCGACGCATCGGAGGAAATAAATCCATTGATGGCCTGGGCACCACGCTTAATGACCAGCGGCGGCCGGTACGCTGGTATGCGCGTGATGCGCTGATTTTTCTTGGATCGCACGGGCAGAGCCGCATGAAGGTCATTGATACGTGCCGTGTGATTATTCACGGCAGTGATCCGCGGGCAATTCGCCAGGCCTGCCTGGTGCTGGGCAAGTTGGACGACAAAGCCTCGGCCAATGATTTTGTTTCGCTGTTATCCAATAAAAGCCCGGCGGTTCGGTTAGGCGCTGTGGTAGCGCTGCGGCGCGTGTCGATTGCCCGCACGCTGCCGGCGGTGTTGAAGTTTGCCCAAAGCACAGCAAAAAATTCCCAGTTTGCGTCGGCTAATTTGAACAAGCCAGGCTATGCGGTGCAGTTGAATGAGGATAATCTGCAGCTTTCGCAGGCGTTTGAGTTTTTTGGCCTGACGCACTATGCGCCGGCGTTGTCGGTGATGATTCCCTGCATCCCGAAACATGCCCCCTATGGCATTGAAGCGCGGCAGGCGGCAATCTGGGCCATTGGTATGATTGATAATGGACAAAACCATCCGAAGCTGGCAAGAGAGTTGGCGGGGCGTCTGGATGATATGGAAATGCCCATTCCGGAATTTGAACAGGTGCGTGAAATGTCCGCAATTACACTGGGACGGATCCATGCCAAAGCTCGCCTTACTGATCTTAACGCTTCCTATACCGCTGGGGATATTGGTCCACTTTCGCTGGCGTGCCGCTGGGCCATCGGAAAAATCACGGGCAAATTGCCGCCCTTACCTCATGCAACGACCCTGTTTCAAGCCGGATTCCTCGTGCCGTTGTCGCAGCATTGATGCGGCATCAGGAACAAGGTTTGGGGCACCGCGGAACATGCGATTAAATATCTTCCGGGTATTGCTGTTGATTTCTGTGCCCCTGGCTTTGGCGGGTTGTGCTAAAACTACTGTCATCAAGCATCGCACCGGTCCGCGAATTGTCAGCACGGATCCATCGGCCACGCAGATATTACTGCAAATTGGTGCCGGCAAAACGATCGTCGGGGTTTCTCCATGGGACAAACCCCTGTTGCCAAAATCCATGGGAGATTTGCCCGTTGTAGGCGGGTACCTGCATCTCGATGAAGAATTGGTGGTGCGACTGGCACCCACTGCATTGATTCTTCAGCAGGCTCCAGAGCGTGTGGAGCCGGGGGTTCTCGCCATGGCGCGGCAAAATGGAATTCGCATTGTGAACATCAAAATTAACACGTTTCATCAACTTTTTGCCGTCGTGCGAACGCTGGGCGGAATCAGCGGCTGCCAAAAACCGGCGGCGGCGGCGATTCATACGCTGCAATCAGAGTTAAAAATTCTGGCCACGCATCGCCCTAAAAATCCGCCGCGTGTGGTATATATAATCTCCACCAGACCGATCCGGGTGGTGGGAGCGGATAACTTTATGGATCAGGAAATAACCTTAGCGGGCGGAAATAATGTGGCCCAACGTTGCGGCGACGGATTTCCCGCCATCACGCGCGGCACACTGGTGCGTTTGAATCCGCAGATTCTCCTGATCTCCAAGCCCGGCCAGCCGGCGGCATCCGGGCCAGAGGATCCGCGGTTAAAGCCATGGCTGACATTACCCCTTGCCGCTGCCCGAGCCAAACGTGTGGATTTAATAACCTGGCCGCAGGCCCAGATGCTCACGCTGCATGTTGGCCGCATGATTGATCGTCTCCGGAAATTAATCTACGCGCCGGCCAGCGCAGGGGGCGTGCAATGAAAGATTCTAAACCGTTAAGCTTGAAGTTTTTGGCTCTGGGTGCGGTCGCCATGACACTTTTGATATTCGCGTGTTGCCTGGCGATCGGCCCCGGCGATCCTGGGCAACGGAGTGTTTCCATTGGATTTCCCGGATGGGCCATTCTGCAACTGCGCCTCACGCGCGTAGCGGCCGCGGCGATTGCGGGAGGGGCTTTGGGGCTTGCCGGAGTATTGCTGCAGGGCTTGTTGCGTAATCCGCTGGCTGACCCCTTTGTTCTGGGCATTTCCAGCGGGTCCACGGTCGGGGTGATGATCTGGATTGTTTTCGGAGAGGTCCTTGTACAATCCTTTGCCGGACATCCGTGGCTGGTGAACTTTTTTTCCGATGGCCAGAGTATTCCAGCTCTCGCCGGGGCGATTGCGGCGACGTTGCTGGTTTTTCTCCTGGGGCGGCGCAATGGAATACTCCAGCCTATGACGCTGATACTTTCCGGCGTGGTAATTAGCACCATCGGCGGTGCCTTGGTGATGTTATTAAATAATATGGTGCCCTACGGAGCCAGAGCGGATATTTTAAGTTACATGTTCGGTTATATCAGTGAAGGTACTTCCCATACGCTGCTTGTGACCGCTGGGATAGCTTTGGCCATCGCGTGGGCCAGCGCATTGACGCTGGGCGGTGCGATGAATATAGCTTCGTTTTCCGATGCCGAAGCCCACAGCCTGGGAATAAACTTATCTTCCCTGCGATTAACCGCGTTTGCCTTAGCCGCACTGGCCACCGCGGCTTCCATTACCGTGGCCGGCCCGATCGGTTTTGTCGGGTTAATCTGTCCGCATGTGTGCCGGGGAATTTTTGGGCCGGATCAGCGGCAGTTGTTGATCACCAGTCCTCTGCTGGCGGCCATATTTCTGATGCTTGCCGATACATTTGTCCGAAGCACCGGTGCCTGGTTCCACGGTGAATTGCCCGTGGGGGTAATCACTGCTTTGTGCGGTGGTCCATTTTTCCTGTATCTGCTGCAGCGCCGGCGGATATGGATGTAATAAGTCCTGGCAGTATGAATATGTTCATAGATCGCAACCATCCTGTCCTTGTACCCGAAGCCTCGGCCGCCGATGCGGTCCTGACTGCAACGGACGTGTATTTTCAGTACGCTTCCAGCCAACCCGCGGTCGATGGCGTGACTGTCCCTTTTTATGCCGGCGAGGTGAGTATGATTGTCGGACCCAATGGCTCCGGAAAATCCACGCTGCTGCAACTGTTGTCGGGCCATCTTACGCCGTCAGAGGGGACTGTCACAGCACAAGGTGAAAATATTACACACCTGCATCCCCTCAAGCGTGCCAGCCTCATATCTTATGTTCCGCAAGCACCTCAGGTAAGCTTTGCCTATCGGGTGCAGGACATTGTTGCCATGGGTTCCTGGGCGCAGCAGCGGCGCTGGGGTGCCGAGGAAAAAGTACCCGAAGATAAACCGGGCGTGGATCGGGTAGTTCAGGCCATGTGGGATCTGGATATTCACGCCCTGGCCCAGCGCACCTACGACGAGCTTTCAGCCGGGGAACGCCAGCGCGTGGCCATCGCCCGGGCCTTGGTTCAGGATTCACCGATTATGCTGCTGGATGAACCCACGGCGGCACTGGATATCTGGCATCAGTTGGAACTGCTGCATCACCTCAAATCGCTGGTGCAAGTCCGGCGTAAAGCGGTTATTTGGGTCACGCATGATTTAAACCACGCCCGCGCTCATGCCGATCGCGTCTTAATTATGGATGCGGGGAAATTAGCCGCCCATGGCCAAGCCGATCAGGTGCTGACCCCGAAAATACTTGAGCCAATTTATCGCGTGCATGTCACGGTGCGAGATGGAAATCTTGTGTTTTCGCGCTCTGCGGCTCCTTGAATATATTTATCTGGCCTTTTCCCTGGCTTTTTCTCAACTTGAGGAGTCATTTAAGCCGTTGTAGATACTATGAATGTGTCGATACGGGACTGTGCCCGATAATCGGCGCTCCGAGGTGTTGATCTGAAAATGGCTGTTATTGTTGATCAAAATCAAAAATTGCTCACGGCGTGCGGAACATTCGCCAATGTGTCTCGGGCGCGCTGGATTAAGGCGATAAGCGGGGCGTTGGATCTGGCGGAGGGCCTGCCGCCCGGCCATAGCCGCAGGGCCTGCTGGATTGCCATGCAAATTGCCGACCGCATGGCGCTTGGATCCGCAGACTTAGCCAATGTGTACTACGCCATGCTGCTTAAAGACATCGGCTGCACCAGCAATGCGGCACGGTTGTTTGAAATTTACGGCGCTGATGATTTACAACTCAAATCTGATTTCCGCCGGGTCGATACACAAGATGTCCTGCAGCTTTTTCGTTATGTTGCCAGTCATGTCACACCCTTCGCGCCGGTACGGCGACGGCTGGCCCGGTTGATCTGGATTGTCCGCCATGGCAGAGCTTTGCAGCGAGAATTAATTGTTGGCCGCTGTGAACGCGGGGCGGAACTTGTGCGGCGTATGGGTTTGCCAGCCGCCGTCGCACAGGCTATTAGCTCGCTGGATGAGCATTGGAACGGTCGCGGCTACCCCAACCACCTCGCCGCGGCCCAGATTCCCATATTAAGCCGCATTGCCTTGGCGGCGCAGATTGCGGAGGTGTTTTACGCCTCTGGAGGACCCGCGCTGGCCACGCGGCAATTGTGCAATCGCAGCGGTAAAACGCTGGATCCCATTGTGGTGCGCGCATTCGTGTCCGTATCGGCGGACCGAGAATTCTGGAGTAACCTGGCAAATCCCCATTTGCCGGAATTGCTGGACGACTTATTTCCGGCCGGGCATGATCTCCCGATGACGAAGACCGAAGTCAACAATTCCATCGAAGTGTTGGCCGATGTTGTGGACGCGAAAAGCCCGTCCTTGGAGGGCCACAGCCGCCGCGTGGCCCAGATGGCGCAGGTTATGGCTCAACACCTTAATGTGCCCGCGCTTAGCAGCCTTGAAATCTATCACGCCGCGCTACTACATGATATTGGCAAACTTGGCGTCAGCAATGCTGTTTTGGACAAACCGCAGCCATGGAGTGCGTCAGATAGTGCCGCCTATCACCGCCATGTCGCATTATCGGTGGAAATTATCGCCTCCTTCCCCACGCTGGAAGCACTTGTGCCCATCGTAGCCATGCATCATGAACGCCTTGATGGCACAGGCTTTCCTCACCGGCCTGCGGCCAGCGATATACCTCTTGGCTCCAGAATCATCGCAGTGGCCGATGCTTTTGATCATCTTTGCCGCCGTCATCCGCAGACATCGGGTTCACAAATCGCCGCGCTACTGGCAAAAGACGCCGGGGTAGATCAAGCGGTAGTCTCGGCGCTGGCCAATGCGTCATAATCCACTGACCCAATCGGTTTAATTACCTGTTATCGCTGTCATAGCGCCCCCCTGCGTCTCACCTCACATTTAGCCGATACAATAGATAGAGGACAGGCCTGATATGGGCTGGAGGTTGGTTATGGCCACATTAATTGCGGATGAGCTGGCATCGGATCCACGGGTGCTTCAGGCCAGGGAACTTTTGACGGCCGCCCTGCGCGATCATCAGAGTAAGCTTACCGGTATACGGGGGCCTGATCCGGCACGCGCGGCTGAATATGCCAAAATCATTGCCGATTTTTCCCAGGCCCGCGCCGGAGGACTTTATTTCCCGTATCTGGGCAGCGGCCTGGGGAACGGGGCACTGGTGGAACTGGCGGACGGAAGCGTTAAGTATGATTTCATCAGCGGCATCGGCGTGCATTATCTGGGCCACAGCCATCCACTGCTGTTAAACAGCGGCATTTCCGCGGCACTTTCCGATACCGTCATGCAGGGCAACCTCCAGCAGAACCGTAACTCCACGCCCATTGTCGCGCTGCTATTGCAGATGGTCAAAACCGCCGGGGCAAGGCTGGAACATTGTTTTCTTACCACCAGCGGGGCGATGGCCAATGAGAACGCGCTGAAGCTCATGTTTCAGCGCAAGCCCGGTGCCGCACGCATGTTGGCCTTTGAGCACGGCTTTTGCGGCCGCACGCTGGCGTTGTCCCAGATTACCGATAAGCCTCAGTATCGCGCCGGCCTGCCCTCCATCTTGCCGGTTGATTATATCCCCTTTTTCGACGCCTCCGATCCAAAAGGCAGCACCGAAAAAGCGGTTTTGGCGTTGCGCACTTATTTGCATCGATATCCGGGGCAACATGCGGGAATGTGTATTGAGTTGATCTTAGGGGAAGGTGGATATTGGCTGGGCGATCATGATTTTTTTCGCCTGATATTAACTGAACTCAAAGCCCACCAGATCGCCGTCTGGTTCGATGAAATTCAGACGTTCGGGCGGACCAGTCGGCCGTTCGCCTTTGAACATTATGATCTTGCCCAATGGGCTGATGTGGTCACCGTGGGAAAACTCACACAGCTTTGCGCCACGCTGCTTACGCCGGAATTTAAGCCGCAGCCCGGCCTGTTGAGCCAAACTTTCACCGCCTCAGCATCCGCCATTGCTGCCGCTGAAGTCATCTTGAAAATGATGATTCAAGGCGATCTCTTCGGCCCCGGCGGACGCAACATGCAGGTGCATGCAATGATAACACAACGTCTGGAAGCAATTGCGGCTCGCCATCCATACCTGCTGCGTGGGCCTTATGGCTTGGGCGGCATGATCGCCTTTACGCCGCTGGACGGCTCAGAAGCAAAGGTGAAAATTCTGCTCAAGGCGCTGTTTGATGCGGGGGTCATCGCCTTTTATGCCGGTAGCAATCCCGCACGCATCCGGATGTTGCCGCCGGTGCCAGTTGTGACACAACGGGATATTGACATCGTTTGCGACATTGTGGAATCAACGCTCGTGGCATGTGCCGACATCTAATGGAGTCTGCTTATGGTTTTTATCCGTCCGATTTGTGCCGCTGATCTGGATGCCCTTTTTGATTTAGCGGGCCAGACTGGTTATGGCATGACCACCCTTCCACCGGACCGTGCGGTGCTCCAGCGTCGCATTGAGGAAAGCGAACTGGCCTTCAGCCTGAAATCGGAAAAACCTCGCGGCGAAACGTATTTGTTTGTGCTGGAAGACACGGCAACCGGCAAAGCGGTGGGCGTGTGCGGCATTGTTTCCAAGGTGGGTGGATTTGATCCATTTTACAGTTACCGTATCCGGGAACAACGCCATTACAGCACCATGCTCAAGGTGGACAAAAATATCCCGCTTCTGGAATTAACAGTCAGCTATGACGGCCCGGCAATTGTCGGCAGTCTTTTTCTCCTGCCGCAATTTCGGAAAAACGGCAACGGCCGATTATTATCCCTGGTGCGTTTTGTTTTCATGGCTCAGTTTCCGCGACGCTTCGACTCCCACGTCATTGCGGAAATGCGCGGCATTATTGATGCTCAGGGCCGATCCGCGTTTTGGGATGCTGTGGGCCGGCACTTTTTTGACCTCGATTTCCCCCAGGCGGATTATCTGACGATGGCGGATAAGGAATTTATCGCCAATTTAATGCCCAAGTATCCGTTATATATTCCGTTGCTGCCGGTCGCCGCCCAGCAGGTCATTGGCAAGGTGCATCCGGATACGCAGCCGGCGTTGAAGATTCTGACAGATGAGGGCTTCACCTTTGAAAAACTTGTCGATATTTTTGAAGCCGGTGCGGTATATGGATGCGACGTAATAAATGTTCGGGCCGTGCGCGAAAGCCGACAGGCGATATACGTCGGCCCGGCTTCCTTGGCGCAGGCACCGGAGGATTATCTGATATCCAATGACCGCATGGCGTTTCGGGCGTGCAAAGCGGCGGTTCAACGCGTGGATGACCAAGCCATTAATTTGGATGCCGATGTGGCAAAACAATTAGACATTGCGCCTGGGGACACGGTGCGCTATGTAGCCATGCGGGCGGGTGCGAAATGAATATACCTGTTCATCACGGCAAGTTACTGATCGGTTCACAGACCCCGACCGGCGATGGCGCAGCGATGGCGTCGCACTGCCCCTGGGATAATACGCCGCTGTGGCAAGGAGCGGCAGCTTCCGTTGAACAAGTGAATCAGGCTGTGGCGGCGGCCCGCGCGGCGCTGCCGCAATGGCTCTATGCCGATAGAGTAAAATGTGCGGAGGCTTTTGTAGCACTGTTGAAAAACCAGGCTCAAGACTTCGCGCGCGTCATGGCATTAGAAACGGGCCGCCCCTTATGGGAAACGCGCACCGAGGTTGCCGCCATGGTCGCCAAACTGGATCACAGCCTGGCCGCGCAGGCGGCGCGGCGGGCGGAAACCCACGTGCCCACGGGCGATGCGATGGCGATCACGCACTTTAAGCCGCACGGCGTGGCGGCGGTTTTCGGGCCTTTTAATATGCCAGGCCATTTGCCCAACGGACATATTATTCCCGCCCTGCTGGCGGGCAATACCATTGTCTTCAAGCCCAGCGAGAAAACGCCGTATTCTGGCGAATTCATGTGTCAGCTTTGGCGGCAATCCGGATTACCGGTTGGCGTACTTAACCTGGTGCAAGGGCCGGCCGCAGTGGGCGAGGCGCTGGCCAGCAACCCTGATCTGGATGCCATTTTCTTCACGGGTTCTGTAACCGCCGGGCAAGCCCTGCAGCGCCTGCAACTGCAATATCCGCACCGCATGTTGGCTTTGGAAATGGGCGGTAATAATCCGCTGGTGATTTTCAACTGCGCGGATTATCGGGGGGCCGCATATACTGCTCTGACTTCCGCCTTTCTTACCGCCGGCCAGCGCTGCACTTGTGCCCGCCGCCTGATTGTCGGCCCGTCAGATCAGTCGGTGATTGCAGAGCTTGTCACCATGATTCAGTCCATGCGCATCGCCGGTCCGTTAGATACGCCCGAACCGTTTATGGGGGCGCTGATCTCTTCGGATGCCGCCGCCGCAGTGCTCGCAGCACAAGACCAACTGCTGGCCATGGGCGGAAAAATAGTTTTGCCGGCTTCACCTGTTGCCGGCCATCAGGCGGCTATTACACCCGGCGTTATTGATATGACCGGTGTCCCCAACCCACCTGATGCAGAAATCTTCGGCCCTTTGCTGCAAGTGATTCGCGTGCGGGATTTTGATGCGGCGATTAAAGAAGCCAACAAAACCCGCTTCGGTCTGTCGGCTGCGTTATTAAGTGATCAAAGAGAATTGTTTCAGCAGTTTTATCACCACGTCCGCGCGGGCGTCATCAACTGGAACCGCCCCACCAACGGGGCCAGCAGTTCCCTGCCATTTGGCGGCATAGGCCTAAGCGGCAACCACCGCCCCAGCGGTGCCTGGGCCGCTGATTACTGTTCCTACCCCGTCGCCACCATGGAAACCGAAAAACTCACACCACCCCAAAAGCCCCCACCCGGTTTGTCGCTTTAGCCCATTGCGACAACGCTACCAGCTAAGCACCTCTGTCAGCGCTTGGTCCGGAATGGCTTGTGGTAGTTTTTTGCGCGTCGTGCGCGGCCTATCCAATGGGCGGGAAATTCGTGGCCTGTAATCTGCGTTGCGATCCCAGTATACTTACGGGTTACGCCGATGGGTGGAATAGGGCGGCGGTGCCCGACACTGCGGGTAATGCGGCATTTTTGGTTCTGGGAAATGGTTATGTCAGCTCCGGTACATCCGTATGGTGATTATGGCGTGGCTTTACGCACGCTGCGATCGGGACGCAATTTTCTCGGTTATGTCCTTTTTTTTAGTGTGATGCTGCAGGTGGTGGGATTTATCCTCATGCGATTTACTACGCAGCCGTACCGGGCGGGCAATCCGGTAATTGTGGTGCACCATGCCTCATCAAATCACCGCGCAGCTTTGTTCCAATGGCACCGGCAACCGGTCATGCGGGCCGGCTTACCGGAAAGCCTCGAAAGTTTTCCCACAGCCCAGGCGGGTGGACAAAGCATTGAAAATTATCAATCCGACCGTATGGTTCTGGGAGAAAAGGCCGGCCGGCGGTTGAATCTGCGGCGGCAGTGGCGTGAAAGTTATTATCTTATTGCGCCGATTGCCCAGTTGCTGGGTTTATTAGCGTCCGGGTCGCAGGCCATTATTATTTTTGTCACGCTCCTGGTCATTCTGGTAGCGCAGGCCCCAGGCGTGGCAAATATGACACGAAGTTTGATCTGGTCGGTTATTTTACTGTTTATGGTTTTTCCCTGGCAATATGTGTTGCCGGGCTTCCCGATTCCCGGCGTGCTCTATGGCTGGCATGAATTACACAGCACGCTGGCCCTGGCATTTTTGCCGCCGCCGGGACATGGTATTTCGTTTGATCAGCGCATTTTAATTGTCGGCAGATATGTGTTGTGGCCGGTACTGGCGCTGGTGGTGATGCTGGTAACCGCGGAGCGGTTTCGCGCCGGCGTCCGGCTGGCCATCGGCCACCCGTTGCAAAGCATGATGCTGGCAGACAATCGGGGCACCGCGGGTTCGCCCCCGCGATCGCCGGCGGGACCCGGCGTGCCGGGCACCAAGAGCTGACCGGCTCGGAAATCGTGCAACCAACCGCGCTTTGCCCTATACTTTTCGCCCATGAGATGGTTGATGAAACATCGCCTGTATACGCCCCTGCTGATCCAACGGAGGACCGTTGCGCTTGCGGTGCTGCTGTTATTGCTTCCGGCCCTCGGCCAGCGGTGCCGTGCCGTAGTGATTCTGCCCCGGCCGACTGCTTCCTGGCTGTTGCAGAACGGGGTATGGGTGCCGCTGGTAGCGCCAGATCCCAAGACTCCGCCGGGGCAGGTGGCGGAAATGATTCACGAATTAAATTCCGGGCACCCCCAACGAATTCCCAAGCTGGCCCGGCGGTGGATCAAAGCCAACAAAAGCAATCCGCTGGCTCCGGAAGTTTTGCTGCTGCGGGGCGATGCGTACAACGCCATGGGAGCTAAATACACCGCCCTGTTTGCGTATGAAGATTTGCTGGATAACTATCCCACCAGCCCGCTTTTCGGCCCATGCCTGCGGCGGGAATATAATATCGCCTGCGCGTTTCTTCGCGGATACAAACGGAAATTTCTGGGCATGCGTATTCTCCCGGTTACTGGGGACGCTTTGGAACTTTTACGCCGCATACAAGATCGGCAGCGCGGCTCCCCACTGGCAGAGCTTGCGGGTATTCGTGTTGCCGATTATTACTACAGCGATTCACGTTTTAACAGAGCGTTTCAATCCTATCAGGATTTCCTGCGACGGTATCCGTACAGCCAGTTCGTGGTCAAAGCGACCTTGATGGAAGTGCAGTGTCTGCTGGCCACTTTTCGGGGCGTAAGATTTGACCTCACGCCTCTGCGAAATGCCGATGCGCAGCTTGAAACACTCACGCAGGAATACCCGCACTTTGCACAATTGCTGCAAGTGAAGGCTTTGGAAGAACGCATTTATCAGGTTGAAGGCCATAAGGAACTGGAAATTGCCCGGTTTTATATTCGCTTCAGCAAGCCGGCGGCCGCCCGATATTATTACAATCGGGTTATAAATGATTGGCCGGATACGCAATGGGCAAAAATTGCCAAAAAGGAACTCGTGGAGCATTTTGGGGCGGAGGCGATCAAGTGACTATCGCGCGGAATATTTTGCGAAACGGGCGAGGCATTGGGGGCGTGCTGGTGTTACTGCTTATGCTGGTGCTGCCGGCGGGGTGTGGATATACCATGAAGTCCATTTATCCGGCGGGCATTCATACCATTGCGGTGCCAATTTGGAAAAACAACACATTTCGCCGGGGCTTGGAATTCAACCTGACGGAAGCGATTGATAAAAATATTGAATCCCGCACGCCCTATCGGTTGGCACCGATAAATCAGGCGGATACGGAATTAACCGGCACCATCGTGAGCGTGAGTGAAGGCGTGTTAAGCAACAGCTTTCAAACCAATTTGCCGCAGGAAACACAAATTACTCTGGTGGTAGATTTTACTTGGCGGAATCTGCATAGTGGAACCGTGCTATCACGGCGGGTTAATTTCGCCGCTTCCAGCACAGAGATTCCGCAAATCGGCCAGCAACTGCCGGACGCTGAACAGATGGCAGTCGAACGCATGGCCAAGGCGGTCGTCAATCAAATGCAGAAATCGTGGTAAAATTAGCGGGTGTAACCCGGCCTCGGCGGTAATTTATACTGTGCAGTGATATCCAAGCGCGAGCCGCATAGAAAATAAAAAAGGCCCGTTTTACCGGGCCTGAGAGATTGGGGAAGTCTTAAGA
This sequence comes from Planctomycetota bacterium, assembly GCA_021805985.1. Taxonomy (GTDB): domain Bacteria; phylum Planctomycetota; class Phycisphaerae; order WQYP01; family WQYP01; genus JAMDCX01. The sequence goes on from JAJZDN010000006.1 coordinate 64,923, forward strand.
GAAATTAGCAAAGCCGGGCGAAACGCCGCAGGCTTACTTTTTCTTCTTGTCCTTCTTGGGTTTTTTGACTTCCTTCTTCTGACTGTTGTTGCCCTTGGCCATAACATGACTCCTAATAAGGGACTGAAAAAACAAATACATCGCCACGCGACGATGTATATATGCGACACCGAAGAGTAAACCAGAAATAATAGTAACGTATCGGCGGATAAACGCCAGCGAAAAATAATTGAAAAATTGCGGCGTACCGGTCACGCACAGCGTGAACTGGCAAATCTGGCGGGTTGCATTAAAAGCATAAAACCGGCATAATAAGTATCTCGGTGAATGGAGACCTGTTGGAATTCATACGCCGAGGCACGCAACCAACCACGAGAAATCGGGTTGGCAGCGGTGCGAAAATAAAATGCGATTAGAAATTGATCGCGGGGTAGAGCAGTCTGGTAGCTCGTCGGGCTCATAACCCGGAGGTCGGAGGTTCGAATCCTCCCCCCGCTAATAAAAAAAGCCGGCTAAACGCCGGCTTTTTTTATTAGCAGATCAGGCGAATTTAGAGAGGTGAGCAGTAGAGCCAATAAGGATGGAGCCTAAGAGGGACTATCGCCCAAGCCATTGCCGCTCCTGTGGCCTTCTTTACCATCCACCCTTGTAAGTTACGGCTTACGTGCCTGGAAGGGGAGCGCCGGAAGAGATTCCTTATTCATCAGGTTCGGTACGGCAATGTCGCTGAAAGCAAATCGCACTCCGGTGGGAGTGCTGATTTTCGGGGATTGCACCACCACGGTTTTTCCGATGATTCGCGCACTGGCATTAACGAAAGCGCCGTTGCGGCCGGAGAGCTGGAACCAATTCAACGGTTTTCCATCGCGCGAAAGCAGACCGCCCCCAACGTGTGTAAAGTGAATGACCACATGATTCCCACTAAACTCCGCCGATTTAAACACCGGTCCCGAATAGGGTTTCCCGCTATGAAATATCTTCGCCAAAGCGATGGCGGCCAATCGCCTGCCGACAGCTCGCTTATTAGCGGGATGGATATTATGAATATTACCGATATCCATGGTTGAAGCGATACCGCAATCTGGAATTCGCCGGGCCGCTTTTTCTTCCGCCTGCCAGATCAGCGGCTCCATCGGACCATCGTTGCCATAATTAAACGGAGCGATCTGCACGATATAAAACGGGAAATTTCCCTGCCTCCACAATTTTCGCCAGGAACCAATCAGTGCCTTGAGATGATAGTAATAGAGGTGATCATGGGAAGATACATTATTTTCTCCCTGATACCAGATCACGCCGCGAATGGCATAGGGAATCAGCGGATGAATCATGCCGTTAAAAAGTGTGGTTGGATTTTGACGCGGGTCCGGCTGCCAGTCACCGTGCGGAATGTGGTAATTATACGCGTAGGGGCTGCTGATGGCATTTTCCGGTGTGACAGGCTGCTTGGGCAACGGCTTTCCGTTCGCCAAGGCCTGTTTGGCATCGCGCAACCAGGTGGTCATGGCGGCAAGATACTGGGAGTTCAACTTTTTCTGTCGCTTCGCCATCGCCCGCAGCCATGCCCGATTAGTTTTCAATTGCGGCACCGCGAAAAAGCCCTGTTGGGGGATCCACGGTTCAATATTTGTGCCGCCCCAATCCGCTTCAAGCAGACCAATGGGAACATGAAGTGCGCGGTGCATCGTCAGGCCGAAGAAATAACCCACGGCACTGAAGCCCGCGAGATTCTTGGGCGTACAGCGATGCCAACTAGCCGCCGCCTGTTTTTTTGGGGTGCCGGAAAAATTAGATTCGATCATCGGCACATGATAAAGCCGGATATTCTGATGGGTTCCCTTCGCCAGTGCCGCTGCGAGATTCGTGCGGCCAAACCAACCTCCCATGGGATATTGCATATTGGATTGCCCGGAGCAAAGCCACACATCCCCCACGAGAACATCGTGAACAACCATGGTTTGAGAGCCGGAAGTTATGGTTAAATTGCGCGACACCGTGTTATGACGCATCGGCGGAAGTTTAGCCATCCATCGGCCCTGCGCGTCGGCAGTTGCGGTAACCGTATGGCCCGCAAAGCTGACCGTAATTTTTTGCTCCGGCTTCGCCCAGCCCCATACCGGATCCTTCATACCGCGTTGCAGCACCAGATGATTGGTGAAGAGTTTGGAAACGGTAAAAGGCGTTGACGCATGTACCGCCGGCAAACCGCCCAGGATCGCTGCGAGACTGATAAGCATCGACGCCATGAATCGCATAACCACATCTCCGTTTACTGAACATGAAAACGCCAGTGCGTTGCACTTAGCTTGGAATATATCGGCAGCAGGAAAATTAGCAACTTCCGCTGACGCAAAATGTGTACAGGGCGTATGGTTTGCCAAGTTCCTGCTTGCAGGGCATTATATTGGGCTTGGTTTTGGTTTGGCTTTGGAGTTTACTCGATGATTGAAACGGCAAAAAAAATTGTACTGGCTTATTCTGGCGGCCTGGATACGTCCGTGATTCTTCCGTGGCTTAAAGACAATTACCCGGGCTGCGAAGTGATCGCATTTGCCGCGGAACTTGGGCAGGGTGACGAGCTTGATGGAATAAAGAAAAAAGCCTTGGCCAGCGGGGCGGATAAGTGCATTGTTGCTGATCTGCGGGAAGAATTTGCCCGTGATTACTGCTTTCCCATGCTGCGGGCTGGGGCGGTTTATGAACACAATTATCTGCTGGGAACATCCATCGCCCGCCCGCTGATCGCCAAACATCAGGTGCGTGTGGCGCATGAACTCGGTGCCGATGCTGTGGCGCATGGTGCTACCGGCAAGGGCAATGATCAGGTGCGCTTTGAACTTACGTACATGGCCCTTGGGCCGGAACTGCAGATTATTGCCCCGTGGAAAGATGATCGCTTTGAACTGCGCAGCCGCGAGGCGGCCATTAAATATGCCAGGGAGAAAGGTGTGCCAATAAGCCAGACGGTGAAAAAGATTTATTCACGGGATCGCAATCTCTGGCACATTTCCCATGAAGGCGCGGATCTGGAAAACCCGGCCAATGAGCCGCTGGATAATTTGTGGGTCATGAGCGTTCCGGTCAGCAAAGCGCCGGGCAAAGCAGAATTTGTTACGGTTGGCTTTGAGGCCGGCACACCGGTCAGCGTCAATGGTCGCAAGTTGGCAGCGCATAAAATCATCGAAACACTCAATACCATCGCCGGACGCCACGGCGTGGGTCAGGTGGATCTGGTGGAAAATCGCCTGGTAGGCATGAAGAGCCGGGGTGCGTATGAAACACCCGGCGGCACGGTGCTTCTGACCGCAATTCGCGCTTTGGAATCCCTGTGCATGGAACGAGATTTGGCCCACTACAAGCAGCAAATTGCGCTGAAATATGCCGATCTGGTTTATTACGGCCAATGGTTTCACCCGCTGCGGGAAGCGTTGGATGCTTTTGTGACCGCTGCAACACGCCATGTTACCGGGACAGTAAAAATCCGTCTTTTCAAAGGGCGGGCCACCGTGGCAGCGGTTACGTCGGCGGGGAGTTTGTATCGGCCTGATCTGGCAAGCTTTACCATGGGAACGGAATACGACGGGAAAGATGCGATTGGCTTTATCAAGCTTTTCGGCCTGCCCATGAAGGTCAATGCCATGCGAGACAGCCGAGATTGAACTTATGGCCTACAATAAGCCGATAAATAGGGAAGTATTTCCGGGCGCTGTGCCCCACGATAAACAGGACCGGCGCAAGGAGCACGCTTCATGACGCAAACAGATAATCATAACGCGCCAATTCTGGTGACGGGTGGGGCTGGCTTCATCGGCTCAAATTTTGTCACATCCTGGATCAGCAACGTCGGCACGCCGGTGGTGAATCTCGATAAGCTAACCTATGCTGGCAACCTGGAAAATCTGGCGCAGTTGCAGGGCAACCCCCACCATATTTTTGTGCAGGGAGATATTAATGACCGAAAGGTTATTGATCAGTTGCTGGCAGCGCATCAGCCGCGGGCCATTGTTCATTTTGCTGCGGAAAGCCATGTAGATAGGTCAATTCATGGGCCGGAAGATTTTGTCGTCACCAACGTCAACGGAACATTTCATCTTCTGGAGGCTGCGCGGGCGCACTGGTCCAAACTCCCCGAACCCCAAAAGACCGATTTCCGGTTTCTCCATGTTTCCACTGATGAGGTATATGGGTCGTTAAGCGCTACGGACCCGGCCTTTACCGAAACGACGCCCTACGCTCCTAATAGTCCGTACTCCGCTTCCAAAGCGGCTTCGGATCATCTGGTGCGGGCTTATTTTCACACGTACCACATGCCGGTGCTGACCACCAATTGCTCCAATAATTACGGTCCGTTCCAGTTCCCGGAAAAGCTTATTCCACTGATCATTCTCAATGCGTTAGCCGGAAAACCGCTGCCGGTTTACGGTGACGGCCTGAATGTTCGTGATTGGCTTTTTGTGCTGGATCACTGCGATGCCATTCGTGAAGTGTTAAAGGCCGGACGACCCGGGGAAACCTACAACATCGGCGGCAACAGTGAAATGAAAAATATTGATGTTGTCAAAGCCATCTGTTCGATTCTGGATGAATTGCGCTCCAATTCGCCCCACCGCCCGCACGCATCATTGATTCAGTATGTAAAAGACCGCCCCGGTCATGATCGGCGGTATGCCATGGATATTACTAAAATAAATCGTGAACTGTCCTGGAGTCCCAAATGCTCATTTACCGATGGCATTCGAGCCACGGTGCAATGGTATTTGGATCACAGCACCTGGATTGCCCACGTGGCCAGCGGGGAATATCGCAATTGGGTGGAAGCTAATTACGCCAAACGCGGTTAACATTTCGGCTGGGGAAAAACGCCTGAAGATTGTTTGGACTTGTGGAGAAATAAACATGCGAAAAGGCATTATTCTGGCGGGAGGTGCTGGCACCAGATTGCATCCGGTGACATTGGCGGTTTCCAAGCAATTGCTGCCCGTTTATGACAAGCCGATGATTTATTATCCGCTTTCCACCCTGATGCTGGCGGGAATTCGGGACATCCTGCTAATTTCCACGCCATTGGATACGCCGCGATTTCAGCAGTTGCTTGGTGATGGCAAACCCTGGGGTCTGAATATTTCCTATGCCGTGCAACCGGAACCCAACGGCATTGCCCAGGCGTTTATTATCGGGAAGCATTTTATCGGCAACAACCCCAGTGCCCTGGTGCTGGGAGATAACATTTTCTACGGTCACGATTTCGCAACCGACCTCCATGCCGCCGCCGCCGAGACCACTGGGGCTACCGTTTTCGCCTATCCGGTTGTGGACCCGGAACGCTACGGCGTAGTGGAGTTTGATCAACAGTTCAACGCCCTGTCCCTGGAGGAAAAGCCGGCGAAGCCGAAATCCCGGTATGCGGTCACGGGTATCTATTTTTACGGCCCGGACGTGGTGTCTGTGGCTGAAAATCTTAAGCCGTCGGCGCGCGGCGAGTTGGAAATCACCGATGTTAATAAAGTGTATCTGGCCAAGAAGACGTTGCGGGTAAAGCTCATGGGCCGGGGAATGGCATGGCTGGATACCGGCACGCACCAATCCCTGCTGGATGCCTCCATGTATATCCAGACCATTGAACGCCGGCAGGGCCTCAAGGTGGCGTGCCCGGAGGAAATCGCCTGGCGACGAGGATTTATCACCGCGGACCAACTGCGGCAGTTGGCCAAGCCCCTGTCGAAAAATGAATATGGGCAGTATCTGTTGGAAATTCTGGAAGAAAAGTTGGCTTGAATATGAAAGTAATACCCACCGAAATTCCGGATGTGCTACTCTTGGAACCGGCGGTTTTCCGCGATTCCCGTGGCTTTTTTATGGAAAGTTATAATCAGCGATCCCTGGCCGCCCTGGGAATTCATGCCGCCTTTGTGCAGGATAATCACTCCCGCTCCAGCCGCGGCGTTTTGCGCGGATTGCATTATCAGATTCAGCAGCCGCAGGGAAAACTTGTGCGTGTGGTGCGCGGAGAAGTGTTTGATGTGGCGGTGGATATTCGCCGGCAGTCACCGACGTTCGGTAAATGGGTCGGCTTTCATCTCTCGGATGAAAACCTGCGCATGGCGTACGTGCCGCCGGGATTCGCGCACGGCTTTGTCGTACTTTCAGAAACGGTAGAGTTTCTCTACAAAACCACTGATTATTATGCCAAAGAATTTGAGCGATCTATTTTGTACAGCGACCCCGCGATCGGCATATCCTGGCCGGATGCCGGTGACTTGGTGCTATCCGAAAAAGACCGCAATGCGCCCCCGCTCAACAAGGCGGAAGTTTACGGGTAAACAGAGCCGGGCGTCACACAGCACCGTGGTGATAACCCGGTAGTCGGTTGGAGGCACTGGATCAATCAGCGGATTATCATCCGGTGCTCTCCAAGTAATGACGACGACGGCGTACCTCAACACGTTGATACGGCCGCGCCGTAGAAGAGGGAAAGAAAAAAGCGGCCGTTGCGTCAGGCCATGCGATTATTTCTTTAGCTTACGGCGCGATCCCGATGTGAAAACCAGTTCCTCCGCTGCAACCTCAAAGCTCTCTGAATTTTCATCCACGTTGCCAACCGGCCGCACACGCATGAGATGTCGGCCCATGGAGCCTATAGGCCCTCTATCCTCAATAACTATTACCGGAAAGATGCTACTTCCAAAGCGGATTTTGGCACGCCGGCCTATCGCCAGAGATAGGTCCTTGGGGCTTGGTGGCTTGCGGGCGAATGTTTTGGCCATATATCGCACTCCTTTACATTATGTACGCCCAGCATATTATTCATGGCTCGCTGAGCATCCCCACGCCACCAAATTAAAGCTTTGGAAACCATGTCCGAAATCTTACCGCACCGCTCCGGAAAATCAACAGCGGCAGAAGCATGGTGCGAATCACGGGACATTGCTGTGTTTGCGGGGGGTCGAATGCAGTTCTGGTATATATTGGATAAAATAACACTCGGTGTTATATTATCCAATACACGTGCTGTTCAGGAGCTGCCGATGTATGACCGATTTCTCACAAAAGCTGTCCTTGCGGCATTGAAGGATACGCCTGTGGTATTGCTTCAGGGGCCGCGACAATGCGGTAAAAGTACGCTGGTTCAAAGCTTGGCGCGGGGGCCGCATCGGGCGCGGTATATAACGCTTGATGATCCTGTCGCACGTGCCGCTGCGGTCGGTGCGCCGTCGGATTTCATTGCCGGCATGACGGGACCCGTCGTGATTGATGAGGTGCAGCTTGCTCCTGAGATATTTCGGCCCATCAAGCTTTCCGTGGATAACAATCGCCGACCTGGGCGATTTTTACTGACTGGCTCATCCAATATTCTGCTTGCTCCGCGGCTTTCCGATTCCTTGGCCGGGCGAATGGAGATAATTCCTCTACAGCAGCTTTCGCAAGGAGAGCTCGCCGGCAGCCGTGAGGATTTTATTGACATGGCATTCGGGAAAAAGCCGCCGCCCATGCGCGATTTCGCCGCCTTTGGCCGCGATCGCCTGGCGAAAATGATCACGGCTGGCGGTTATCCCGAGGTGATCAACCGCAGGGATCCACAGCGGCGTGCGGCTTGGTTTAATTCCTATATCACGACGATTCTCGAGCGGGACGTGCGGCAGTTGGCAGCGATAGATGGCCTGACGCAGATGCCGCGGCTGATGAGTCTGCTGGCAGCGCAGACCGGCGGTTTGTTGAATGTGGCGGAGCTTTCACGCGATCTGGGTTTTGCCCAACCCACGTTGGCACGCTATCTCACGCTTCTGCAGGCGACATATTTGTATCAGCCCCTGCCGGCATGGTCCATCAACATTCATAAACGGTTGATAAAGCGCGAGAAAGTCTACCTCAGTGACACCGGCCTGGCGGCACATCTTCGGAATGTTGACGCGGAGAATCTCGCCTCTCCACAACACAATATGGGTGCTCTGGTGGAGTCGCTGGTCGGACAGGAGTTGCGTAAACAAAGTGCCTGGAGCGCGGTGCAGCCCAAGGTCTACTACTACCGCACTGCCGACGGGAAAGAGGTGGACTTTGTGCTGGAGGGTCGCAATGGCGGAATCGTGGGCGTGGAGGTAAAAGCCAGCCTGAATGTGAAGGCGTCAGAGCTGGCGGGCCTGCGCGATCTGGCCCAGACCGCAGGCACCAGATTTATCCGTGGCATCGTGTTGTATCTGGGTCGGGAGGTTGTTGCGATGGGGCCTCAACTCACGGCCATGCCTCTGGCGGCTCTGTGGACGCCCGCCTGATAGCGAGGCTCCCGCCGCCGCCTTATCACATGGTGTTATATGTATGGGTATAGTATTGGATAATCTAACACTTGGTGTTATATTATCCAATTGTTGTCTGGAGCATGGTTTGCAACGCGGCCAGGGGCAGGCCCATGACATTGGAATGTTCACCAGAGATTAATTCAACAAACGGGTCTTCCGGTGAATCCTGAATGCCGTAGGCACCGGCCTTGCCGCGCCACAGATTTGAAGTCAGATACATTTGCAATTGGTGCTCGGAAAGCCTTTTCATGCGGCATATTGAAACCATCGATTCCATTTGACACTCGTTGCCGCGCAGCACCACCAAGCCCGTGATGACCTCATGCGTGGTGCCGGAAAGGCTGCGAAGAATCGTTTCCGCGTGGTGACGCGTTGCGGCTTTGTTAATGATACGCCCGTCATGAACCACAATTGTATCGGCTCCGATGATAATGGAATTCGACGGCCACAGCTTGGCAACGCTTTGGGCTTTCCGTAGCGCCAGGCACACCGGCCAGACGCGGATCGGCACACTTTTCGGTCGGCGGGCGGGTTCATGGAGCGTACTTTTGGCTACGTGAAAACGGTAGCCGGCCTGACGCATTAATTCTGCCCGGCGCGGCGAGGCACTGGCCAGGATCAGTTCCGGCGATGCTGCGGCGGGCTTTATTGGGCCATGACGTTTTGAATTTTTTTCCATACAGTCTCCACCGGAAGCGATTGCAGCGTAGCACTGCGGTCTTCCATACCTGAATTACGATATTCGCCGGCTTGTTCAAAGCGGAGAACATGATCCATCTGGCCAAATGGCCCGACCGATACCGGATCGGTAGGGCCGTACAAACCCACCAGGGGCCGCCCCAAAGCTGCGGCAACATGCAACGGACCGCTGTCATTTCCAATAACGATTCGGCATAATGAAATCGCGGCGATTAATTCAGCCAAGCTCGTTCGGCCAGCCAGGTTTACCGCCGCCCCACCCGCTTGATCTACCACCTGCTGGCATAACGCCTGTTCGCCCGGTGCGCCCAGAACCAACACCTTCATGCCGGAATCTGCCAGATGTCGCACAATTTGAGAATAGCCGTGTTCGGACCAGCGTTTGGCATCCCAGCGGGCACCGGGAATCACCGCCGCGGCGCATTGCGATCCGGGCAGCAGGCCGGTAAGTTTTTCCAAAGCCGCCGGCTGAATTGGCATACGAAATTCCGCGTGGTCGCTTGGCGAACCAATCACGGCCGCCAGGCTTCGCATTCGCACCACCGCAAGAGCACTGGGCCGGGGAACGCGGCTGTGATGGGTGTAAAGAAAGCGGGCACCTTCCCGGGCGTCGGCAAAGCCGATGCGCACAGGGGCATGGGAAGCTCTGGCCAAAAAGGCGCTTCGCAGGAGTCCCTGGGCGTCCAGGACCATATCGTACTGGTTGTCTTTGAGCGTCCGCATTAAGGCCCGGAGGTTGCTGCGCGCTGTGCCATGGGTGAACCAACCGGAGATTCTTCTGCGATCAAAATAAATCAGGGCGTTAACCGCATCGTGGCCGCGCACCAGATCCGCCAAAGCGGGGTCAATGAGCCAGTCAATGCGGCTCTCAGGGAACATGCCCTTGAGATCACATAACAGAGGCAACGTTGTGGCGACATCCCCCAGCGCACTGGGCTTGATGATCAGCACACGGCGGGGCAATGGCACACCAGGAGAAGACTGCGGCGATGCTAACACGCACTATTCTCCGCATCTGGTAAGCAGGAAGTATCTTTATACAAATCCTGGGCGTCGGGCACACTTTCTCCAGCGCGGCCCGGCCCATCTGAGCTGTAAAACTGATTCAAGACACTACTCCAGTCGGCGTGCGATTTTACTGCGATAAACGCTCTCCAGACCTGGGCGCCCTGCGGATGCAGACGGGAATATTTAATGCCGATTTTTCGCATTTGCCGTGAGGCCTGTTCTTCACCATAAATCTCAACGGCCAATGCAAAATGCTCCATTAATCCGTCGCGCTGTTCATAAATACTGGGCGGATCCAGTGCGGGCTTACCAGCCATTAACGCGGCGAATTCGCGGAAAATCCACGGATTACCAATGGCACCGCGCGCAATCCATACCCCATCCACGCCGGTGAATTGATACATGCGCACCGCGTCCTGCGCGGTAAATACATCACCGCTGCCGAAGAGTGTCATGGTTGGATATCGGGCTTTGACCCTGCGCAGAAAATCCCAATCCGCTTTTCCCGTATATTTTTGTTCTACCGTGCGCCCATGCACCGCCATGGCGGCAAATTCCAAGGTCACCGCCTCACGGAAAATGCGTTCAAAATTTTCCGCCGCCTGGGACGATTCATCCAAAGCTCGTCGCAGTTTCATGGTCAATGGTCCGGGCACGACCGCCCGCACCGCGCGCATAATTCGGATCGCTTCCTCCGGATCACTTAACAGGTACCCTCCCCGGCACCGGCCCATGACCTTTTTTACCGGGCAGGCAAAATTCAGATCAATAACATCAAAGCCTGATTCGCAAAGAATCCGGGCGGCGGCCGCCATTTCCTCGGCTTCGCTGCCCATAATTTGCCCCGCTACCGGATGATCCGCCGGACAAAGAATTGAGCGCTTTTCCCGCCCGCGGCCGCCGGTAATAATCACCCGGTCCAGCAGGGCCTCGGTAACGGCATAGGGACAACCGCGCCGCCGAGCGACCACGCGCATCGCCATATCGCTGTAACCGGCCAAACCCGCCTGCATGGCAGGATTGGCAAGGTGATAGGGACCAACCTGACAGACGCGCGCAATGGCCGGATCCGCAGATTGTCTTGCTGCAAAGGCCGAGGAATCAGGTTGTGTCAAAACTCCGGTCATGGCATCCCATTGCTACAATTTTCCGCGCCGTGCGGATTCATTAATGTAACATGGATGCCATGAAACAAAAATCGCACAAAATCAGTTTCCTGCCACAGGATTTCCCGCCGAGTCTAATTCGCGGCGAACTTTATCGGCCAAAAGTGTCTTGCCTTGCTTCCGGAGGCGCGTTTCCAGAAGTTTTCCGACCCGGTACCAGTTGCTTTCGTGCATAAATGGATCAGCCATCCGCGGGGGGGCATGAATGCGGGCCCAAGTGACTTCATAAAGCTTGGTGATTTTGCTGTTGTGCTTCTGCCGCCGCAGCAGCGCAGCCGCCTGATGCAACGCTTTAAGAATAAAGGGACCAGCGTTGGCGTACTGAGTGATAACATCCATGAGGTATCTGCCGGCGCGATTGTAATGTCCCGCCTTTCGCCACAGCCGCGCCTGCATGATGCGCACCTGGGCGGCCAGATCAAAGCGCGTCGGCGCGAAAATCCTGAACGCCCTGTTCCAGAATTGATTTTGCTGTTGGGGATTTTTTACCGACATAATCATCGGTTGTACTACCGCCATGGCAAAATCAGGATAACGCTGTCCGCACAAGCGCATCAGTGCTCCGGCCCAGAGCGTCTTCTCGGCCAGCGTCAGCTTGCCCTTGGAGGCCAGATACCCCACAAGCATCCATGATTCCGCATAGCCGTCGCATTGATGCACCGCTCTTTTCAAAAGCGCTAACTGCGTTGGAACGCTGTTTATCAGCGGTTTGGCCATGGCACCAAAAACGTTTGTTGGTAAAGGTGGGGGGGAAAACTTTCCGCCTGTAGCAGAAAAGGATAAAAGCCGCAGTGTGGCATCCGTCAGTACTACCGCATTCCACCGCTGATGCTGCGTGGTCCCGATGAATTGGCCAGACAGAGACATAAACGAATCCGGCTCGTTGCGCCGTGTCATGGGAGTCTGTACAATGCCCACGACCCCCCGATATTCCGAATACCGGCCAACATTAAAATTCCATGCCGCCTGGTTGCCCACCTGCTGCAGAAAACCCACCCACGCGTGGCCCACTACACTGGACATACCCACATCATACGCGGTCGGCACGCCGATGGCCTTGCCGACTTCCGACGCAAAAAAAGCCTGGTCCGCGCATACCCCGCCGTACTGCAAAATATTCGGCAGATTGTAACCCTTAATATCCACTTGTTTTTTTGAACCGTGCAGGTACGCGTTGTAATCATACGGTACCTGAAAAAACACCTGTCCCACCATAGAGTCGCCATGGTATTTATTTAATGCCCAGGTCATGCTGCGAATGCTGGAGCAGGAATCCACAACATAAATCAGCAATCGCGCCGGCACATTGCGAATGCCAAAATACATCGCCCGTTGATAGTGGACATAATATTTGAACAACGCCACGGGATCCGGTGAGTGCACCTTGTTTTCATTGATCTGCATGGTCAGCGGCTTATACAACACCGCGCAAATCGCGGCGGTCAAATTGGGATACGCTACCACCATCGGGCCAAGTTCCCGGTGCATCGCCGCCAGGCGATGATACACCTGCGATACATTCTGCTGCCCGGGCCTGTTAAGAAATACCATAGTGGCAGCCAGTTCATGGTTAGCTAGAAGAAACTTCAACATGTGCATGCGGTGCTGATGATTGGAGATCGAGGACAACTGATCAACCAGCCGCCGGGCAAAATCAGCACGGCGCAAGGCGATCAGCCCATTGCGTGGCATATAGCCAATGACCTGATCCTCCAGACGTCCCAGTTTCTTCCGGGCAATCCCGAATTGACCATTTTTCGCCAGAGCGGCCAAATCTTTTTTGATCTTTTGATCCGTCCATTGTGTCAAATCTATTCGCTTAACGCTGGCTCCGGCACGCGCCTTGCCGCTGATAGGCGCGGCAGCTGCTGCGGGTTGGCAATGACTTGCCAGCAGCACTCCGGCGCAGCCCAACACAACAGCCCATAGTGGTTTATGAAAGGTCATTCCTATTCTCCATGCCATAAAACTGATCCGCCTGTTACCCCTGCTGCGCCCTTGAAATTGCGGTACCATGCGCCTGCCAAACTACTTGGCACAGGAACGTTGTTTCGCCGCCAGCCTGCCTGTCCGCGGGAAGCTGGCGGGACCGCGCAATTAATGATGGGCCATTTCCATACAGCCTGCACAAATTTCATTATAATCATTTTCCATGGCGGCAATAAATGGAAAATTCCTGATAGCAGCTTTCCCGCTGCCGGCGGGGCTGATTCTTCTGCCGCTGATTCGCTCCGCGGGCAATGATCCAGCCCATCAGGCATCAGCGGTGGCCGGATGGCTGCTGCTGCTGCTGCTGGTACAAAGTGTCAGCGTGATCATGGCAGGAACGCTGTGCCACAGTTTTCGCCACTGTTTCCTTGCGGCGATGATATCCGCTATCGCAGTGCTGATTCCCGAAACAGTGGGATGCATCGCGGGCCTGATACCCGCGGCAGTTATCGTGCAAACCGGCGCGGTTTTTATCGCCTGGGGGATGTTTTGTGCAGGCTTGGCCAAGCAGTTAAGTGCATGGGACAGCGGGGCGGCGGTTGCGCTGCCCATCACCCTGGCCGTCATGCTGCTTTTTTCACCGCTTATAGCCACGCCCCTGCTGGTGCTTTTGCAGCATCTGAAGCTGCATTGGCCCTGGCTGGCGGAGCTTACTGTCAACATTTCCCCAGCCCTGTGGATGATCAACGCGCTGGCCACTGGGATGCACTACAACTGGTTTACCTGGTTTCACGCCCCGACGATGTATCAGCACGTCGTGATCGGGCAAAATATCCTCATGCCGAAATTATGCCCCTGGTGGATTGCGTGTACCGCAGCCGGCGTTGCCGGGGTGGTGTTAATGGCTGGTAGAATCAGGCGGCGAGCACCGGATGTTACCGGAAAATAATTACGCGGCAAAATGGGCAGCCCGGGTCTGGCCTGACGAACACCTCAACACCACGTTCATCCAATTTCTGTTGTGCCCCCCCACAGCACCGCAACGCCTTGCGGTGGTGAGTGTCCACGATGCTGCGATGCTGGGAAACTTCGGCTATTTTCTCGGCAAAGATGCAAGACTATTGGACGATGATATAGGCATTAGGGTGCGTGACACTTTACGCGGGTGAGGAAGAAAGGCTGGCCGATCGGCTCGGGCAACAGGGAGGCGGGAGTGAAACGGTTCAATAAGAGCGTCAAAGGTACGGACCAGTTCTGGAACATCCAAAGGGTGCGGAATGCATCTTGGCGCTGCGCGCCTTGTGGATGAGCCAAGATCAACGCTGGGAACGTTATTGGGCCGGCCGCTCATCCGTTGGCCGGTGTAGGGCTGCGTAAAGTGTCACGCACCCTTTGGTTTTTGTTTTGACAATAATTGTAATTCACTTGACAAATCAATTTAACCGGTTAAATTGATTATGGGTAGTACTATTCGCTCCACAAATTCTTTATCAAGGGGAGTTTCATGGGTAGTATCACATCTCATCGGTCTTGGGCCGCTCTGCTGGGGATGGCCGGATGAAAATGGCTCCGATTCCGCCGCTGCGTTCCCGGTTCGCCGCCTTGGCCCCGGCGAATTTGCGTGACACGCTCAACCGGCACCCGCGCGCTGTACGGACCGTCGCCTTGGCCGTTATCCTGCTGGTGGTGGCCAACTTGGCGGGCTGGACCGCGCCCCTGAAAAGATTTTTTACCCGCCATACGGTCTGGCGGATTGACCGCCCGCTGGCGCATTGCCCGGTGCATTTTGTTACCGCCATGGTGTCCGACGGCCAGGGCGGCGCTTGGATCGCCGGTGAAGATTCCGGCATTTACCACTACCTGCCCGGCTGGCCATCTCATTGGCAACACTATGATCAAGGCAATTCCCCCGGCCTGATCAGCAATCACATCTATTCACTGTGTCTGGATGCCAAGGGGCGTTTGTGGGCCGGGACGTTACGGCACGGCGTGTGCGTATTCAACGGGGCGCAATGGAAACACTACGGCCTGCTTAACGGCCCACTGGGTTCGCATATTACCGCCATCGTATCCGATCCATACAATAAATCTGTATGGATGTGTACCGAAGCGGGTGTGAGCATTTATGAAACCGGCAAACATACATGGCGTTACCTACCGCAGGCCATACCAGGAAGGTCAGATGACTCGACCGCCAACGGTCTGCCGCCGAATCCGGACTCTGTGGCATTCAACCAGCAGGGAGTCGCCTTTGTGGGAACACAATGCAACGGCCTGGCCATCGGGGATCCGCCCTACCGGAACTGGACCGTCACGCAAGGCCCGCGAAAAATGCCGATTACTCCCTCCGGCCAAGGCTTGCCCAGCAATCTGATCAACGAGGTACTGGCGGGAAACCATGGCCGCATTTATGTGGCCACCGATGCGGGTCTGGCTTGGAACAGCCGCCATCACAACCCCTACCTGTTCCATTACGAGCAGGGAGCCGACTATGCGGCGCGGGTGCGCGGGCTGTGGCATTCCCCGGCGAATTTCAAAATGCCGCCACAGAGTTTTCTGCGTACGTTGCCCTCCGGGGATCACATCAATTGCCTCGCGCAGGATGCGGCCGGCAAACTGTGGCTGGGAACGTGGCGCAGCGGCTGCTGGACCGATGCGCTTTACCGGGGCGGGCCTCTGGGCCACCTTCCGGAACACGTGCTGGGCCTGTGGCGTTTTGGACGTTTTGATGTTTCGGCCATTCTGCCACTGGCGGACGGGCGGACTCTCGTGGGCCATTATGGGGTGGGCGTTTCGGTGGCGCACTTTGTTTCGCCGTCGCCGTGGAGCCGGATGGCTGTCGCAGTCAAAGGCTGGGCGGAAAGGTTGCTCCCGTCGCTTTGGCACGCCGGGCTGCCGGAGCCGGCCAAGGCCCCGACATCGCGGCAGTTGGCGGCGTTGTACCAGAACTTGCTGAACAATACTATCCCGCGAAAGTCCGCTGGCCCGCGGGTTGTGCCCGTTACCGATGACTGGCGAACGCAGGGTAGTTGGCTGGGAAGATATGGCAGATATTGGGCGTGTTTGTTCGCATGTTGTTCCAGCCCCCCGGATTTCGTTTGGTCGCCAGCCTCGATCACGCTAGACGATTTCGAGCAGATCGGCCCGCATCACGCAAAAGGGGATTCGGTCCGCTATTGGGTGCAATGGCTGGCCACCAAGAAAAAGCGGGTTCTGGAACTGCCGGAGATTTACCTCGACAGCCGAGTGCTTATGCACCTGACCACTTGGCAGGTGGATCGGCGAGAATCTGAGATCGACGACCACGGCGAAGCGTACCCCACAACATGGCAGGGGCCGGACCTGTACGTGTACCTCCATATTCCGCCGGGGACCTACACCTTATCGCTCTACTTTTTCAACAAGGATGGCCATAGTCAGAAGAATCGCAATCGCGACTATGTGGTGTCCATGCTTCCATTGGCCGCATCCTACCATTTTGGCACCGCGCTGGGGCCCAGCGCCGCGTCGCTGGCAAGGATGCATGGAACAGCGCGAAGCCGGGTGGTCAATTTCTCGGGCGGGGTCTGGAAGCGGTTCCTAGTGCGTGGGCCGATGAAGCTGGCGATTCGCGTGGCGAAAAATTACTCCCTTGATACAATCCTCCAGGCGGTGATGCTGGACCCGCTTTCGCAGCACCCGGCACCGTATTATTACGGCCGCCAAGGGTGGTGGGTCCATGAAAAACAAAGGCGTAAATTCCGCACAAAGTTGGTGGCTGGATGGCAAAGCCAGCCATTGCCCGATGATCCGCCCGCGACTGCGCGGGACGGGGGCTTGGCCACGGCCCGGCAAATAATACAAATTCTCAATGTGCTCGAGCACCGTGACCCCGCTGTTTGGGCGGCCAACCAGCGGTTCGCGTGCGGCTCCATTTTGCGCTGGTGCCTGGCCAAGTACGGGGCTAATCTTCCGACTTCACGCGCCGCAGTCGTCGCCGAAAAATGCTATTACAGACTGAGCCTGTTCCGCCGCTGGGAAGCCTTGGAAAAATCGCGGAGAATTGTTACCTCGAGGCAAATTGAGAAGGGCTTGCGCTGGGACCGGTGGCGCGACCCTACCGAGGCTTGGAGTTCCGCACGATACGAAATTATGTGAAGGGCATTACGGCGGCGAAAGTGGCGGCCACCGCCAAACGATAACATGTAACTTTTCTCTTGGAGCTTACAATGGCGCGGAAAGGGGAACATTCCGATAGCAAAGGCACTGCCGCACTGCGGAATGCGCCGCCCGTCTCGCCTCCTACCTGGGGGTACCAATGAGTAGCGACCCTGCGACAAAATCTGAAGCGCGGAAACCGGCGTGCAGAGTCGATGCGGATGGTAATTTTTCAACCATTGTGCGCTCAAACCAGAACTGGCTGCGTGCCGCGGCTGGACGCCGGCTTGGCGGAAATGCGTTGGTCGATGACGCGGTGCAGTCGGTATTTGTTGCCCTTTGGAGCCGGTACGAGCCGCCGCATAACGACGGATCCCGCCTGCGAAGCTGGCTGGCGAGAACAATCCAGCACACGTGTAATAACCTGCGGAGGAACGAACGGCGGCAACTGGCCCACCTGCAAAAACTTGCCAACACCCGCTCAGGCAGCACGCAACCGGCCGCCGAAGGCCAGGCGGACGGAGAACATATTGCGGCACTCGACGCGGCCTTGCAGCAGCTTTCCCCAACTGACCGTAGTCTATTGGCAGCGCGGTTCTACCAGGGCCAAAGCATCCGGGAGGTGGCGCAGCAGTTCGGGATAACGGAAGCAGCCGCCAAAAAACGCATCAACCGCGCGATTGAACGGTTGCGCAGCATCGTGCGTCGCCGATATTCATCGACGAATCTGCAATCGTCGGCGGCGCTATCCTTCGTTGGATCGGATGCAGTGCTGCACGAGGCCGCGGAAATGGTTGCGAAGTCGACCAGTTGGAACATCGCCGTGTTGAAAAAAAACCTTCAGCCGGCGCTGAAGCTGAGGGCATATTGGGGCCGCCTCCGGATGGTAGCGGGAATACCTGCGGTCCCCGTTGTGGTAGCCGTGGCGTTGGTGCTCATTTTCCTGATGCCTCCGCAGTTCTCCTCGCGAATGACGCACATTGGCCCGGCCATCCGGGCCAGCGGGGCACCGGGCACTGCGACCTCGCCGCCAACGATATCCTCGGCGGTGCCTTCGCTGTGGGCTATCAGGCATCGGCAAAGGATTGCCGGGTGGCCTGCCCGGCAGGGTGGCACTAAGATTGTCGCCGCCCTCCGGACAGTATCCATGGCGTGGGATTCCCACGCGCGGCCCATAGGGTTCGTGGCCGGCTCACTGGACGCCCCCAACCCGCAAGCGCGTGTGGAAAATACGGTACTCAGCGTGCCTGGCCGAAAGATGGTGGCGAAGTAATAAAATGCTGAGACAAGATAATCCGCAGTTCGTGACAACACCCTATGTGGACAGTTCGAAGCGGGAAAAACCGCCCTTGGCAAAAAAAAACAAAAGATTTTTGTCCCCAAACGCCCTTGGGCGGACATATATACTTTGGAAAGCGCTTTCGCGCTGCTGTTGCCGCCGTGGCGGCGATGATCACACTGCCGCAACCGGACGATAGCCGGGCGTGGCGGCAGGATTATTGAATAAGCTTCGGATTCCGGGTGGTCCGCAATCCATGAAGTTGGTAGATTCTATTTTAAGGGGAAATCCCATGTTAGAGAAAGTTCACAGTCGGTTCAAGGTTCGAGGCGGCAGGGCAATCAAAATGGCGGCGGCTTTATGCATCGCGGGGGTGGTTGCCGGAGTCGCTGGCGGCGTGGCGCTGGCGCAGGTGGGCGGCGGAAATCCAACGGTCGGTGCCGAGGCCGGGAGTGTTTGCCAGCAAGACGTTGGGGTTATACCATGTTGGAGTGATCCGAGGACAATCGACTGCAACTCCGACACTATGTGCCCGGTAGATAATGCTCCCGCCGGTTGTGACGACAGCACCAGCCAATACTCCTGTAGCACTGTGGATTTCCCATCTTCATGTCCTCAACTTCAGACACATTATTGCTACGATCAGGAAGTGTACACTGGCAGGTGCTTTGAGGGAAGTTGTGAAACAACTATCCTGAATAATACACAATGTGGGTCAGCCTCGTTCCAGACGTGCGGCAGTTAGGCCCCGCCGATGGGCGCGGGTATTCCTTACGCTGCAGGGTGGATACTTATTTGTGGTGGAAAGGCTTACGGGAGGTTGTTTACGTGAAAATTGCCCCATTGTTTAGATATCACCGGTGGAACGCATGTGCCGGCGCGGTGTGCTTGGTACTGCTTCTGGCCGCCCATCAGGCTGTGGCCGGTCAGCCCAAACTTACGCCGCTGCAATTGATAGCCTTGACGCGCGCGGCAAAGGAGCGATTCTGGTCCGTGTCGTACACGGCTGTGGCGAAAGCGTATCAGGGCATTGCGACCGAGAAGCCGCTTCCGAAAAATCCTGATTCGCTTTCCCGCGACGTGTGGCTTTGGACACCATGGATGAGCCACCGTCGTTTATACCGCCACATCTTGACAGCGGGAATCAGAGGGGCATACCGTCAAGTTTCTGGGTTTGACGGCACGACGGCACGGTGGATCACCGTTGCGGGCCCGAGCGGAGGGGCCGGGCACATTGAGCACCGCGGTCCGCTCCGCGGCTGTATCGTCGACCAAGTTTGGTCCCCTTGGTATTTTAGAGGGGATACGAATACCAACAGCACTGTATCTTGGAACAAAAAGCTGGGTGAATACGTTCTGGATACCGTCGCACAGGGTGGCCAATTGCACCAAAAGGAATGGGTCGATCCGCGGAGAGCATTCGTCGTAACACGTGAGGAAAGTACAAAAAACGGCGCAGTGTTCATGGAGGACCGCTATTGGCGGTGGCGCAAGGTATCGCCAGGGCATTGGCTTCCAATGCGATTTTCCACTTTTGTCCCAAAGATTGCAACCGTGGTCAACAGAATTACCACGGACCCGCAGGTCAATGCCTTCATACCGCGAGGAGACTTGCGAGTGGCTTTCCCTGCCGGAATCAGGGTGTTTGACGGGATCACTGGTAAGCTCGGGATCGCCGGGAATGCGGGCACTCGGCGGTGATCCGCCGCGGCAGCGATTGTCTGCGTGGCCTGACGAGGAGATGACATCATGAGTATCCGGATATGGTTAACCGCATTTGTATGCATATTCATAGCGGAGTCGCCCGCCGCTGGGAGCGCGGTAAAAGGCCGTCCGCCGACGGCCGTGATGCCAGTGATCAGCGTAAATTTCGGCAGGCGGCCTGCAGGCAGCATCATATGGTTCACAGTCCCGCTGAAAAATGACACCTTGTCGCCGATTGCGATTGACTCGGTGCGAACGTCGTGTGGATGCACCACGGCACGGATTGTTTCGTGGCGTATTGCCCCGGGTGGTTCGGACGATGTGCTGGTGCGTATAGACCCCATGGGCCAGACCGGCCCGCTGGCCGAGTCCGTGTTCGTGCTAGCTGGCACGCCACCGCAATTGGAATGGCTGCTGCATACCACCGGTTACCTGACCACGCCGCAGAAAAAAAAACTTCTCGGTTCCCCACGGGAGATCGATCTCGGCCTGCCTCGCCCGGGGCGAGCCGAGACGCAAACGATACGCCTAGCGCGGAGTGAGCAGGCGAACGTTGGGATACTCAAGGTTAAGACTACGGCCCCTTGGATCGTGGTGATTGCCGATAAAAAGCTGACGACCCCGAAAGAGGCATGGTACCGGGCGACCATCACACCTCCGCTCGGGACAGGCAGGGTGCGGGAGGCGATCCGCTTCATCGGTCCCCGGAAGAATATTCTGCGCATTCCTGTGGTGATGAATGTGCAACCGGTGATCGGCGTTTGGCCGGACAAGGTGCTCTTGATGCCCGGCCAGTCGATTTATCATCTGATGGTCCGCCCGGCGCTGACTAAGAAGGTCACATTGGTGAGCTTTAGTTCAAAATCCGCCGGGATCCGCATCTTATCGGTGCGGCGATCCAAAAAACTGATGGATGGTAAACCGGCGCTGGACGTTAAAGCCGAACCTGTCGGCAAGGGGTTTATCTCCGCAACGCTGATGTTGCGATTCAAGCAGTGGAGTAAACCGGTGAGGGTGATGTTTGTGGGAGTCGGCAAGTGATGTGTCCCGCGGCGGCAGGCCAATCGCGGGCCGACTGCCACAACGGACAGTAGCCGGGCGTCGCAGCAGGATTATTAAAGAGGATTCGGATTTCGTGTGTTCCGGAGTCCGGGAAGTTTTTACGATCTACCTTTTAGGAGAAAAATCATGTTCGTATTACAGAAGGTTCAAAATCGGTTCAAAGTTCGAGGCGGCAGGGCAATCAAGATGGCGGCGGCTTTATGTGTCGCGGGGTTGGTCGCGGGCGTCGCCGGCGGCGTGGCGCTGGCGCAGGTGGGTGGCCCGAATCCAGTACCCGTTTCTGAGGGGCAATCGGTGGTATGTTGTGTGCCGTTGCTTGGCTGCAAACAGCCCTGCCAAAACTACCCTGGCGGCGGCTGGTTTAATCCGGGAAGCTCCACCGACGAAATGGCCGCTGGTCCTGACACCAATTGTGCCCCGGTGACGGGCGTTACGAACAACCCTGGAACCTGCCACAACGGCACTGTGCCTTGTGGAACGATAGCAGTCTATTCGGACCTTGGTTGCAAAGGGAACATAATTTTTACCAAGACAGACGTCGAGCCCGCATGCACGCAAAGCCCCGCCTGCAGCTGATCAGGCGCTATGCCTCGGCCGCAACAATTTTTAAGGAGAAATCCCTATGAGGTTAACAGGAATGATCCTCCCAGCCACGTGCGCTGTGTTCTGCGGCGTGGCCGTTGCGCACGACGCCCGGCCAGCCCCCGCGGCTTTCGGAAACCCAACGCGGGAACAAGCAATTGCGGCAGTGGTGCAACGCCTCCTGCTGCTGCAGAACGTCACGGCATCGTTTAAAATGGTTCGCCATGACATTATAACCCCACAGCTTATTGCATTCGAAAAGAAAACCATGCCCTGGCTGCACAAGGTTTATCCGAACGTCCATTTCGGGAAGCGGAGCAGCATGCCGCAAACCCGCTCCTACCTTTGCAAGTTCCGGTTTCTCCACGGGCGGGTTTACTATGCGAGGGACATCCCGGCCGCGGCCAAAGGCCCGAGCGAGGAGCTCCCCACCGCGCAGATACAGGCGGTCACCCCGGCGAGGGCGGAGCACCTTACCTTCCCGGCCAAGGCTGACTTCGGGTTGGTGCAGGTCACCGGTGCCATCGAAAACCGCGGGGGGCCGCTGGACTCGCTGTTAATCTCCTCGGCGCTCGGCCTCCGCCCGCTCTCGCACCACGGTTGGATGTGGCTTGACGCCGCCCTGTTCAAGAAAATGAAGTTCGTGGATTTAGGTAACGGGAGTTTCTCGCTAACCCAGATCCGGCGGGATGGCGTGCAATACCAATGGACGTTCGCGCTGGCGCCGTCAATCAAACTCGTTGGCGTTCGGGAGTCATGGACGCTCCCAGGAAGGCCGAATTCCGTCCTGGCGACGGTGCGGTCGAGCAATTTTCACCGTGTGGCTGGCCTGTTGCTGCCGGCGCGCGTTGTCGAGACCCAGTTCAGCGGCCGCCGGTTCCTTCCCGGCCCCCTCCGCCACATCACTCTGACACATATCAAATATAAATTGGGGTCCAAATTAAACACTCCAAAGAGTTATTTCATCCTGTTTCCGAAAGGCAGCGTAGTCATCGACGAGCGAATCGGTGCCGTGTTCCACATAACAAAGCCGACGGTGCTTTCGGACAAGGAAATATTCAAACGGCTCAAGAAGCGTGACGGAGCCAAGGCCCGCTGATCGTCTCTTTATTCAATAGCGGCGACCGGCGAGGCCTTCCTCGCTGGGCCGTGCCGGGGCGTGAGGTTTGATCGCCAGCCCGGCATCGGAAGAGTTGCAAATCTAAAAGGAGTGCTCGGAATGGCAATACTGATAAACGGTGCTCCCAGCCGCCTGCGCCTGTGGGCAGGTCCGGCGACAGCAGCGCTGTGTCTGGCGGTTGTCGCATTCTCAATCTCTTGGCGATTGGCGGGTCGTACCAGGCGCGTGGGCGAGTCCGCCTCGGCCGAGAAAACGCTGCAGGCCGCGCCGGTCATATTCAATTTCAGAAACGTTTCCCCGGCACAAAGACCCACCGCTGAATTCACCATCCGGAACCGCTCCGGGCAAAACATAAAAATCATAAGCATCATTCCCTCGTGCTCGTGTGTTTCCACGCGGTGTTCTACCCAATCGCTCCGCCCCGGTGGAACTACGCATGTTTATGCCACCTTCGACGCCACGCTATACTCCGATTATCAGGGGCCGTTCTCCAAATACGTCTCTTTGCTGTACCGCGTCGCCGCTGGTACCAGGACCCGTGTGTTACAGTTGCTCATTGAGGGGAAGCTGGTCGATGCTGCCCCATTTTTCGCGTATCCAACGACGGTTGATTTGAGTCCGTTGCGAGCAGGATCGGCGGCGCATTCCACAATCTACCTCAGGGGCTGGAAGAGCGCGGCGGGCCATATTCCCAATACGGTCACGGTTTCAGCGGGAAAAACGCGGGCCATTGCCATCCAACAGGACGCGGCCCCCGGTGCCGACACCGACCGGACCATGCAAATAAACGTGACGATCCCCTCGGCCGCCGGGCCGGGGCGCTTCCAGTCGCACGTGGTGTTCCCGCTTGCGGGATTCTCGCCGGTGGTGATCACGATAAGGGGGAAAATTGTTGCTGCAGCCAGGGCATCTTCCTCGGCAGAAGAAATTCCGGAGGATCGGCGATGAAGCCCCCGCCCGTTCAACCATTGTCGCAACTGCCCGCCGCCCCGGCCAATACGCGCAACGCGTGGCAACACGCCCGCTGGACAGCTCGAAGTAGGAAAAACCGCCCCTGGCAAAAAAATCGAAAGATTTTTGTCCCCAAATGCCCGTCGGCGCACATATATACATTAGGAAAGCGATTTTGCGGTGCTGTTACCGCAGCGCTGACGATGATCACACTGCCGCAACCGGGCGATAGCCGGGCGTCGCGGCAGGATTATTGAAGTAGCTCCGGATTTCGGGTGTTCCGGCATCCGGGAAGTTTTTACGATCTATTTTTTAGGAGAAATCTCATGTTCACTAACATTCGTGATCGGTTCAATCGTCGGAGCTGGAAAGCAAGGATTATTTTGGCGGCGTTGGCCTGCTCCATGGGACTGACGTTGGGTGCTGGAGGAACGGCCGTTGTCGCGCAAATAGCGGGCGGCAATCCTACGCCGGGCGGGGAGAATACTCCAATCGGCGAACAGTGCATCGATGCGTTGTCCAAATGTGCTGGGCCAAATGTGAAGGGGACGCTTCCAGGAGCAGTACAGTGGGTTTGTTCTCAAAATCCGAGTGAACAAGGTGGACCTTGCTATTTTGCCTTGGTTAGCGGACCTAAGGAGAATTTCACCTGCGGAGGTACGTATCCGGGGGATAACTGCACGGACACGACAAATACGGAAAAGTTAGCATGTTATGTGTATACCCAGGGAACCTGCGAATATAGTCAGACTGGTGATTTTGCGTTACTGCAGTGCAGTGGTAGCGCAGCTTACGGCGAGTACAGACCCAAAGCCAACAGTGCGGATTTCGTTGAGACCTGTATTAACCAATAGCGCCACGCACGGTATGGTATTAACAAGGGTGTAAGATAATGTGCAACATACGAATTATTATAGTCACTGCGGCGGTTTTAACCGTGGGACTGAGCGCCATGGCCTGGGCGGTCCCGGCGGCCTGGGATGCTCCGCCCCCCAGCGCTGCCAGTGGTCGCCTGCTTCATCAAGCGATCAGGGCGATTCGCCGACAGGAGAATACCACACAAAGTATCCGTATCCGTGCGCAGTCAAACTTTTTTAGCGGAATATACAAACCTAAACTGAAAAAATGGGTCTGGCAAAAAAAACCTATGAATGTTTTTAAATTAACGGCTGTCTTTGATGGCTTACCATATGGCAAATTCCGTGCGGAAGTGCCACGTGATTGGACGACTTGGCCCGACGGACCGCAGCCGGTTTCCGCCGATCGCTTTATTGTTGCCTACAATGGTCGATTTGGCACCTATCTTGAAACGCATGTAGGCAGCCCAAAGCGTGAGCTTCCGTATAATCACGGCAACGTCAGCGCTGATATGCCACCGATGAGATCAGTTGTGGATGAGGCATCGGGCTGGACAAGATCAATTTATGGTTTCACTTCTGATCTGCCTTTCCGTTACCGCGTCAGGTTCTCAGCGTACATCAGGCCAGACCAAAAATGGGCTTGGGTACATGCAGGCTGGGTGCATTGGCGCGGCAAGAGGTATTTACAGGTCATTCGGGTTGGCGACCCGAATGGGAAATACATATTTCTATTAGATCCTCGCAGAGGGTTTTCAATCGCTCATATCGAGTACTACGGCTGGTCGGCTAGGAAGACCACATCCGGCCGAGTTTATCTGGTTCCCGGAGTTGGTATACAAGGGTATTCGCAAGTTGAAGGGTTTTTCGAACCGATCCCCGGAGTTTATTTTCCTAAACACATAATGACTAAAACCTTCGATAAGAGCACCCAACGGTTTCGCACGAAATGCAAGATTGTCGTGTCCAAGGTTATCGCCAACGCCCCCGGCGTCAACGACGATACCTACGTGATTCACTTTCCGCGCGGGGCCATCGTAAGAGACTTGGTGACGAACAAAGTGATCCGAATTGGCGGCACGCCTCAGCAACAATTGGAGACAATTGAAAGAGCCGTTAGAGCAGTTCGGAAGGGCCTCGCCAAGCCGTAACCGTTCGCGGAGATTCGGATGGGGACCCTGGAAAGCCTGCGCCACAAGGCGGGCCGACTCCCGAAACGTAGATTTTATGTGGCGTGCCGTTGCCGGAGCGGTTACGCCAAACCTTCAATCCAAGACCGTTAGGACTAAAGGCGGGTGGTCATTAAGTCAGGAGAACCGATGCAAGTTCATTCAAAGCCTTTTATGCGTGGTGCCGCAGAACTTATATTTTTAGTGGCGCTAACGGCCTTCTCAACCTCTTCTTTGCGGGCCAATATTCCCACACTGTTCGGGGAAGTGCATGGCCGCGCAACAGCCGTCAACAGCGCCGTGGTTGTCAGCGCGTTTACGCTTGACTACTTTCGCAAGCCTGTAGTTATGGCCAAGTTGGCCGCATCGCTTGATGCGGGCACAACATGGGCGCGATCCGTTAACACCGCCCGAATCAAGGGGGTATTGGAAACGTCTGGCCTGAGAGTGTCAGTTGGCAAGGATGCAACTTTCACTAAGGTTGCGGCATGGCTTTCGCGGCACCATAGAATGGGATTGGCTATCATCAATCTGACGGGACTTCACCTTGCGGGCGGCCATTCCAGACATTATCTCGCTCTACTGAAATCCGGACCGAGGGGCCTTTACGTTACCGACCTCGGTGCATATACGGGATGGCTGAGCTTAAGCTACTTGAATACTCACTTGGGGCCGGATTTGGGCCGCCTCTGCCTGTTCGTTCGGCCCGGTGGCGCACCGCTGGGCGGACACACCTTTAAACCGACAAGCGGACGGAACATTGAATTAAATATTGGAGAGATCGCCGCCGGTCCGGGCATGTTGAAGATACCATTCCTTTTGCACAATACGTTGAAGCAGCCGATTGGCATTGGTTCTGCCAGGGGAACCTGCTTTTGTTTCAGGCGGGCCATTATTGCCACAGCGGATCACGAGATCGCTCCGGGAAAGGTGGGACAAATTGTGCTTTTTTTCGACCGCAGCGCGATCGGCATTGGCAACATTGAACGCGAAGTGCTGCTTCAGTTCACCAACGATCCGAATCGTTGGTTTACGGTGATTGTGCAGGGGCACATCACGGCGACCCATCCGCAGATTCAGTTAACGTGGTATCCACAGGCGATCGATCTTGGCGTAGTGCGGCAGTCGGCGCTGGTCGCGGCCCAGGGCTTTACCGTTCTTACTCCGAAAGGCGTTTCACTAAAAACCGCCTCGGCCTCGTCAAAAGTGGTTGCCGTGACCCGGCTACGCAACCGCGTTGGTGAGCCGCAAACAGATAGCTTCGGGAGAACCGCCCACGAATTCGTGGTGCGTTTCATACACGTTCCGCTCGGGGCTATCAACCAGAAGATTACCATCCCCACGACCGACAAATACGTGCCCGAGATCGTCATCCACATCACGGGGCAGGTTGAGAAATAGCCGTGCCACGAACCCGGGCGGGCCCACACGACGGTGCCTGTGCTGCGAAAGAGGAGTGAAAAAATGAGCGGAGCAACGGACGCAGCTGCCAGTGGCCCATCTGTGCGCTACCGACCGGCGAAAGCGCTGGTATTTTTAGGCGCAGTGCTCCTCTGCGCCGCAACGCTTAACACTTGGGGGTTCGTTCATTCGCCGGGCCCTTACGCGGGGGTGCAGGGAATGCCGGGATTTGAACCGACGTTGATTGCCCTCGAAATCCTCCTCGGTCTGTGGCTGATTAGCGGGGCCTCGCCATCCCCAGCGCGGCGGCTTGCCATTGGATGCTTCAGTGTGTTTGCATGTTACACGCTTTATGAAGCGCTTGCCGGTAAAACTGATTGCGGCTGCTTTGGGCAGGTGCATGTTAGTCCTTGGTTCACGTTTGCTCTGGATGTTGCGGCCGTGCTGGTGTTGGTGTTTTTGGCTAAGCCGCCCGCGACACTCTCGCGGTGGTCAAAACGCAAATGGCCTGTCGCGGCGGCTCTGGGAATCGGATTGGCTGCAGGGATCGGCACAGCGGCATTGCACCCCAAACCAGCGATGGCCGCCAACGGCCTGGCCACCGCGGACTCCGGCAAGCTGGTGATCTTGGAGCCGCACAAATGGCCTGGGCATCGCCTGCCGGTGCTGGGGGATATTGTGCCCATCGGAGCTTCCCGGCCGAGGGCGGCTGGCCTGCGCGCGATGTCTTTGGGCCAACGCCTTGCTACCGGCAACTGGATCATCATGTTTTACCACGCCAGTTGTGATGAGTGCCGCGCGACCATTCCGGTTTACGAGCAGTTGGCGCAGCAAGAAACGCTTTCTGGAAAACGTGCCCATGTTGCGTTTATCCGTGTGCCATCGGGTTCCGGTGCTTCCACGCGTGGCCTGTTTCACTCGGATCTTCCCCTGCACGCGACGCTGGACGCCGGCCACCAGTGGTTCGCCACAACGCCGATTGTTGTGGAATTGCACGATGGAGTTGTGACCCGCGCCGTTTCCGGTGATGCCGCGATGAATTTGAATTGGCGTCATACAATGATCGATGATCACGGATCACGGATCAATGACCAATGATCGGAAATAGATTTGATGAACCGCTCGCAATGAGGAACGAATAATGAAAAATGGACATGGCGAGAATGCGGGATTCGAGGCAATGTCCACGGATCACAGATCACGGATCAATAAGATAAGCATTCATCCAATGTTGCGGCTGGCGCAGCCGTGCGGTTCATCGGCCAGTGCTCCTCGGTCATTGAGGCCGCCGCAGCGGCCGTCGGCGTCATTGGTCACTCAACAGCGTGGAGACCGCCGCGCCGCCTTTTCGCTCACCGAGCTGCTGGTGGTGATGGCGATTATCGCGCTTTTGATTTCGCTGCTGCTTCCGGCATTAGCGCAGGCCCGACAATATGCCGATTCCATTGTGTGTTTGTCCAACCAGCGACAATTGGCCCTGGCGGAAATGATGTTCGCCAATGAGCATCACGGTCTGGTGCAGCCGGATACGGCGGATTCCATCTTGAGGTACACGCAAACTCCAGACATCAATCATACCCTGTTCGCATGGATCTACAGCATTCCGCCCGGACCGGGGCAGATCCTGTCCACGCCGCTGGCCAAGCCGATGCTCAAGGACTGGGCCAGCGCGCTAGTGCCCTACCTCGGCGGACGCGAGAATCAGTCATTTCTTAACTTTGGCGTAGACGGTGGCGGTGCCGGGGTTTTCCTTTGCCCCAGCGATCCGACGTTGCACGATGCCTACCCCGGCTACCAGTTGTTCAACAACGTCTGGAATATCGGCAACCAGCAGCCGAAGCCGAAAAGCTATGGGGCCTTTTTTTTCCAGGGTTATTACCCGATCTCCTACGGCTTGAATGCGGACATCGCCAGCCTGATATACAACGGTCCCGGCACAA
>JAJZDN010000071.1 GCA_021805985.1 Planctomycetota bacterium
GAAACTTCCAGCGACTCAATGGAGCCGAACAGATTAAGGATATTATCGTCGGGATTATTTACGAAGACGGGATCAAGAAATCAGCCGCCTGAAAATCTCCCGTCCACAACATTTGACAGTAACTCACCTATTCTTCAGCGACCGAATTCAGGAGTTCTTCCTCGGTACGGCAGCGGAGCTGCCGTTGGCTGCGGACCGGCCCATCGCAGAGCGAATTGAGGAAGCATATCAGGCCCTTAGGAACGCGCTTCAGGTGGTCGCAATCGACCTTGAAGATGGCGACGACGCGCAGGTAATCTTCGAGACCCTTAATGCTCGGGGCCAGCCGCTTCTGCCGGCTGATCTCCTGCGGAACTACATTTTCCTCAGGGCTGCCAGATTAAACGAGCCGCAAGAGGACCTCTACGAGAAATATTGGCGCAGGTTCGACGGTGGGTTTTGGCGAGAAGAGGCGCGGCAGGGCAGGCTACTCAGGCCGAGAAGCGACCTATTCATGCAACATTACCTCGCCAGCCGTCAGTTGGTCGATATTCCCATAAAGCATCTTTTCGTCGAATACCGGCATTGGATCGAGAAAAAACGTCCCTACAATTCCGTGGCTGATGAATTGGCGGCGCTGGCGAAACAGGGCGATAACTTCCGCAGGATCGCAGAGCCGAAGAAGGGCGACTGCATTTTCGGCTTGGCTACGTTTATGGGGCGGTTCGACATTGGCACTGCTTATCCTTTGCTGTTGTTCCTGCTTGACGCGGCCCTGACCGGCGAGGATTGGAATGTGATTTCCGCTACTCTCGAGTCCTACCTAGTGCGACGTGCATTTCTTGGGTGGCCTACGAAGGCGTATAACAGAATATTCCTCAGCCTCTTGAAGTCGCTTCAGAAAGCGGGCTGTACGCCAGCGAACCTGAGGTTGTCGCTTTCCGAGTTCGAGGGCGAGACCTCGGCGTGGCCAGCTGACGATGTGTTCTTTGAGGCGTGGCAAATGAATGACGCCTATCACAATCTGAACAACCCCAAGCTCGTCCATATTTTGCGGCGGTTGAGCGACAGCTTTCTGACAAACAAGAACGAACAAATAACCATTGACTGCCCGCTCACGGTCGAGCACCTTCTTCCTCAGAGCTGGCTTGGTAACTGGCCGCTGGCAAGCGGCGAGAAGGGGATGCCTTGGGGGGAAATGGTCTCCGCGAGGGCGGACGATCCTAGGGCAATTGCCACCAAGGATCGGGATGCGGCGCTGCAAACCATCGGGAACCTTACTATCCTCACGCAGGAGCTCAATTCTTCGGTGTCCAACGGCGGCTGGTCCACGAAGAGGCCGGAGCTCTTAAAGTCGTCCCTGTTGCCCATAAACCAACAACTCCACGACTATGAGGCATGGGACGAAGCTGCGATTCAGAACCGCGGTAAGAAGCTGTTTGCTAGGGCGGCGGAGCTCTGGCCCGCCCCTGTCCCAAAGACGGGAGTGTAGGCAATCTTGCCCACGCGGACCACATGAAACGAGGATGTTCGCGGGTGTTGGCGTGGGCGGCTCGGATGGGTGTGCTTTGGCTTATAGTTCGGGCGGCAAGGGGTGCGCGGGGCGGCGTTGATTACCTTGCCCTGGACCGATGGGCGTTTCGGGTTTGCCGATTTGCCGACCGCATTTTCCGCAGGCTTCTGACTTAACGCCAGCCATTTATAAACTCCCGTTTAATGGCGACCTAGGCTGCCGGTATGGCCGCGGCCATACTGGATGGCCGGGACTATATCACTTAAAAAACTGTGCACACAAGCTGGTGCCGCCGAGAGGGAATGCCTTCTCGGATGAACCGTCGAAACGGATATTCAGGTTGGTGGGGGATACGCCGCCGCGTACACTGGCGGATGGGGACAAGAAGTTGCACTCGCGGCACGTGCCGTACCTAGGAGCCTGTCCGAGTAATGGCCGGGATTGCGATGGGTCTGAAATGTCCCGTATGCGCGGCGGAGGATTGAGCCGACTCTTAATAATGAGTCTGCGAGATCCGACAACAAAGCAGGCGGGGCATTTCAGGCCCGCCCGCAGGGCGGCGTGCTTTTTGGCTCCCCTCAGCGGCGCGGCTCCTCGGAGTACCATCCGTGTCAGGTACGCCATCGTCGCCGCTGCTTGATGAGAGCCGAAAATCACGCCGTCGCAACCCGGCGATTACTCGGACAGGCTCCTAGTGCGACGGGGGGAGGTGTGGCGTGGCAGAAGATTCTATTTCCGCGATCAACTCAACGCTGCCGCATTGAGCTAATTATTTGTGTCGCGGTTGCGGGAAATAACTGCGATTCGACGGTATGCGGTAGAGGTTGCCTGCACGGGCGCATGAATACTTTCCCCGGTTGTTGTGCCGGCCCGTTGCCGCATGTTGCCATTTACTTGGGAGGGCGATTGCGGTATTGCAATTCGGGGTGTTTGACGCTTACACGGGTGTTGGGCGGTACGGATTGGGTTACGAACACGTTGCCATTGATGGTTGCACCGCGACCGATGACGGTTTCGCCGCCGAGGATACTGGCGTTGGGATAAATCATGACATCATCTTCGATGGTGGGGTGGCGTTTGTTGCCGCGGAGCATCTGGCCGCCGCGGGTAGATAGAGCGCCGAGCGTCACGCCCTGATAAATTTTCACGTTGGTGCCGATGATCGTGGTTTCGCCGATTACGACCCCCGTGCCATGGTCAATAAAAAAATAATCGCCGATGGTGGCTCCGGGGTGAATGTCCACGCCGGTAGCGCCATGGGCGTATTCTGTCATGATGCGGGGGATGAGGGGGACGCCCAGCGTGTGCAGCTCATGGGCGATACGATAAACCGTAATTGCCAGATACCCGGGATAGCTGAACACAATTTCATCCACACTTCCCGCCGCCGGATCACCGTCAAAGGCCGCTTGTGCATCGGTGGCCATGATCTTACGGAGTTTAGGCATTGCTCCGAGAAATTCATCGGTAATGGCGGCGGCGCTGGTGTCGCAATCCAGGCATTCGGTTTTGCTGGTGCGCTGATGTTGATGCCGAATGGCGCGCCGCACCTGATCAAACAGCGTGTCGCGAATGGCGCTTAAAAGGCTGTGTACATGCAGGGGTAATTCGGTGGTGGTAAGATTCTGCCGCCCGAAAAAGCCGGGAAACAGCACTTCCCGGATGGAGTGCAGCAGGTTAATAATCACATCACGATTGGGCAAATTGCTGGAACCAATGTATTGCGTAGCCGGAAATTCCTGGTAGCTGGCAATGATCATATCAGCCAACTTCGGGAGGTCCGTCCGTGTTTCTGCATCCACAGTTGCTTTCTCCATTGAACTAGCGATCCTCGGCGTGGGGGACTCTGATGGGGCCAGCCGTCAGGGCTGCCGCACCGGTACACGATCAGCGCGATGGCCAAAAAGGCCGCGCTTTTTAATAATTTCCGCCACCGGTGGCGGCACCATGGTTTCCCATGCGGCATCGCGGCTCTGAATTTTTTGCAGGACATCGCGTGAGAAAATGCTTAGATATTGGGCGTTGTAATTTTCCAGCTGATCAATCCATCCGCATTCAACCAGGTAGCCGAAAAGCTTTTGCAATTCGGAACTGAAATCCATGGTTTCGGTGGTGGTCAGCGACCCGTCGGAATTCCTCAACGGGTAAACATAAAGCTTGTGGTCATTTTTAAATAACCGCCCGAACGCTTCGAGAATCCCGCCTTCCAGATTGGCGTAATATGTCACATCAAATAGATCAATAAGCGTGGGCACGCCCATGACCAGACCGATGCGTTTTTTTGTGAACTGCGATAAATATCCGGCCAGGCGATAGAATTCGAAATAGTCGGAAATCAAGACGGTCATGCCGCAGGCGCTAAGCACATCGGCGCGGGCCAGAAAATCTTTGAGATCAATGGAACCTTCAGCGCGTAAATTGCGCATAGTAATTTCGAACAACTGCAACGGTTCCTCACCGGTTGAATCGGTTTCTGCGAGAAATTTTTCCCGCGTGCAGCGCATCATATCGAGGTTCACATGGGTTACCGGGCGGAAGCTGCCGCGTTCTACAATGACGGGGCGTTTATGCAGCACTTCGGAGGGCTGCAGCACTTCGCCGGACGGCCCGAACATGGCGGCTTCACTTAAGCCGAGTTCCACGAGCCGCAGGCTCATAATCCGGTTATCTACATGTCTGAATTCGATGCCGGTAAATTCGATCATGTCGATTTCGATGCGTGAAGAGGATATGCCGTCCATGAGGGATTTGAGAAGCATTTCCGGCTCATAATGATAAAAAAAGGCACCATACAGCAGATTGACGCCCACAATGCCCAAGGCCTCCTGCTGTTGGGCATTTTCGCGATCCAGCATTCGGACATGCAGAATGATCTGACTGTCCTGGTCGCGGGGATGGGCCTGAAATTTTACGCCCATCCATCCGTGGCATTCCACATTTCCCTTGAAACTCTGGGCGGCAACGGTGTTGGCAAATGTGAAAAAAGCGGTGGTATCACCGCGTGCTTCACCGAGCCGATCTATATTGAGTTGCTGCTCATATTTTAACATGCTTTCCAGGCGCGATCGGCTGACGTAGCGATCGCACTTGCCGTAAATGGCGTCGCTGACGGACATGTCATAGGCGCTCATGCTTTTGGCGATGGTACCGGCGGCTCCGCCCGCGCGGAAAAACCAGCGCACCACTTCCTGGCCGGCACCAATTTCGGCAAACGTGCCGTAGCGGCGTGCATCAATATTTACTTCCAGCGCCTTGCGCTGGGTATCAAGATGTTCTCGGTCATTGCCCTGTGGGCCTATTGCGCGTTGCATGGGAAACTCCAAGGCACAGCTTCACTTTGCTTGATCGTAGCGGATCATAGCAGTGCAGACAATTATACCAATCGTCAGGCACTTTCCTTTAACGGCATAGGCTTGGTGTCAAAGAGACTTATTTCACCGCGCACAACGGCATCGGTAATAATGTATTTTCCGCGCTGCGGCTGATCCGGCAGATGATACATCATATCCAGCATCAGCTCTTCCATCACACTGCGCAAGGCTCTGGCTCCGGTGTCGCGCTTCAATGCCTTTTCCGCTACCAGATGCAGCGCCTCAGAGGTGAATTCCAGTTCGCAGCCTTCCATCTGGAAGAACTTCTGATACTGCTTGACCAGTGCATTGCGTGGTTCGGTGAGTATCTGAATCATCGCTTCTTCGGTCAGGGGTTTGAGGGAAGCCAGAATGGGCAAGCGTCCGACAAATTCGGGAATCATGCCGTATTCGATGAGATCATCGGGTGTGACATCCGCAAGGAAGCGTGCCCGGCTGGCGTTTTTCACGTGCGATGCTTCTACTTCCGAGCCAAACCCGATAAGTTGCTTGCCAAGGCGTTGGGCGATAATTTGTTCCAGCCCCACAAACGTGCCGCCGCAGATGAAAAGTATGTGCGAGGTATCCATCTGAATGTATTGCTGCTCCGGATGCTTCCGGCCGCCCTGTGGGGGCACATTGGCCATGGTGCCTTCCAGCATTTTCAGGAGGGCCTGCTGTACGCCTTCACCGGAGACATCCCGGGTGATGGAAACGTTCATGCTGGTCTTGCCGATCTTGTCAATTTCATCTATGTAGATAATTCCACGCTTGGCGGTTTCCAGGTCAAAATCCGCAGCTTGCAGCAGTTTCAACAGCAGATTTTCAACGTCCTCGCCAACATAACCCGCTTCCGTAAGCGTGGTGGCGTCGCCGATGGCAAAGGGCACATTCAAGCACCGCGCCAGCGTGCGAGCCAGAAGCGTTTTGCCCGATCCGGTAGGCCCAATCAGCAAAACGTTGGATTTATCGAGTTCAACATCATCGGAGGTGCGGCCGTCGGTGTGGGACAGCCGCTTGTAATGGTTATGCACCGCAACAGACAACGCCCGTTTCGCGGATTCCTGCCCGATAACGTACTGGTCCATAAATTCTTTGAGCTGCCGGGGGGGAGGAATTTCACCAATTGTCGGCTTGGCTCCGGTTACTTTCCGCTTTTCCTGCTTGAAAATATTCTGGCAAAGCTCCGAGCAACTGGCGCAAATGTAAATGTCGTTGGGACCTTCCACCATGGGGCCGACTTCGCGGCTGGATTTTCCACAAAACGAACAATTAGTTACTTTTCGGCCCCGAAATCCACCGGATCCACCGGCGGCCCCGGGTCCACTACCAACTCCGCCACCACCATTACCTGATCCACCATTTCCGCTCTGATTTGACATGTCACGCAGTTCCAGTTGTCGCCGGCTTGAGGCCTAATTAATCAGTATTGCCTCCCATTCAGCAAGCCAGCGGCCTGAACGGGCAAATTCACCATCCCCCGTATTCTAACAGACTATTCCAGCGTAACCAAACCATCGCCAACTGCGGCAAATGCGCCGGGGCACGAGGTTACAGTGTCAGTATTGATCCGTGTTCATTGAGAAATCCTCCCGTTGCCGCCGCCTCCATGTGCGATCCGGAACTGCCAAATGGGAATGCTTGCTTCCTGATTGGAGGCTCTAAGCCCCATTTAGAGCAGATGGCCGCGGGCCAGAAATTCCGCCTTGGCTACGCGGCGATTATTCGGGAAGGATTTCCGCGTCACCTTGAAATGACGCCACCCAGGGGAGCAGGTCGATGAGATTCGTGACTTTGCCAGACAAAATGCCCTCTTCCGAGCCGGTGGTCTGGTAAATGAATCCGGGCGGCCAGACTTGCTCATCGGCGGTGCTCGCGGCGTAGCCCGTCAGGCGAATTCGCACCGGTTGGGCTTCGCCGCCGACCATGATGCCCAGGCTGTTTTTGAAGTATTCGGCAGCGCTGAATGGGCGTACATCGTAGCAATCCTCAGAAACGTTTAAGGCCCGGATACGTGCGAGCTTAAAAATCGGCCAACGGTCGGTCAGGTGGTCGTACCCCGCCACATACCAGGCCCCTTGATAATTCCGCAGATAATATGGATCAAAGCGGCGCTGCGTTTCCTGTTCCTTGCTTAGCACATAATAGGTCATATCCACGGAAAGCCGCCCGGCAATGGCTTGGTGCAGGGGTTCAAACCATTGAGACCCTTTGGATAACACGGGGGCTGGCACAAATTCCACCTGCCCTTGTGCGCGGTAAACATCATCGCGTTGGCTTTCCGGCAGGGCGTCAATCAATTTTGCCAGCAGTTTATCGAGGCGATTGGACAGCGACGGCGGCATGACCGGGCGGATGGCCTGCACCGCCGTGGCCAACGCGTGCATTTCGTCCTCATCCAGTTGTACATTGGGCACAACCCATGTGAGATCCGTGTATTTGTAGGTCTGCAGGGCGCGGTCGTATTCAATGGGAGCGTGCAGGTCGTCGCGCATCAGTTCAATAAGACGCCGCAAGGTCCGCTCGTCAATTCCCTCTAATTTATCCAACAGAGATTGTTTCGTGCAAGGCCGCGCGCGGTGCCATTGCTCGCGCAGCTGGCGGTCGATTTCCACAATCTTCCAAAGGCGTGAGCGAAATTTACTATACTGATTCTTGGCCATAGGCAGCTATTATCCCGTGCCGTAGCAATGCCGCAACAATCGATTTCCCGGATCGAGCTCCCAAGCTCAATGCGGCAGCGTTGATATCCTGAAGAAGCGAACCAAGCTTCCCAACCGTTGGCAGATGGGATCTGAATTTGCCAAGCCGGTGCCGGCGACACCCTAATCTTACTCAAAGCATTATACACGGCTGCGCAGGATCTCATCGCCCCTCGCCGCCCCTCACTGACCCGAAAGCACCGGCCTGTCCGAACTCGCCGGCGGTCGCGCACTTGATTATCCTGCAAGGCTGATGACAATAGGGGCTTACAGCTCAGTAAGTGAGTTGCTGTTTTGGATGGCCTATGTCTCGATACCCGAAAAAGCCGGCGTCAGTGGTTCCCGCGAATGTGCGGCAGCGGCCGATCCAGCCGAAATATGGAGCGGTGTATGATGCACTGCTTAAATCGATTCGGCGTGGTGAATATCCATCGGGCGGTAAACTGCCCACGGAAACCGAATTGGTTGAACAATTTAAGGTGTCACGCATTACCGTGATTCGGGCGTTGCGGGACTTACAGGCGTTGGGCGTCGTGCGAAGACGGCGCGGCTCGGGCAGTTATGTGGAAGGGCCTAAGCAATCTAAATTCGCCAGCATCGCGTTGCTGCTTCCACCCCTGGAGTCGGGCAGTATTTTCTCTACTGTGCATCAGGCCTTGCTGCGCGAGGCGCAAAAGCGCCAATGGCAGATTTTATTTCATGAAATATCAGAACGCACCTCTGTCCAGGAGGCCCAAGCCGCGCTGGAGCCGCTGTGGCAGAATGATATACGTGGTTTGCTTTACCTGCCGCTGCCGGTGCAGCCGCAGTGTGCGGAACTTAACGAGTTAATTGCCGGACAGTGTGTGGCCCGCAAGCTGCCGCTGGTGCTGCTGGATCGCGATTTACACAAACTCCATGATCGCAGCCGATTTGATGTGGTGGGAAGTGATAATGAACTTGGCGGTTTTCTCGCCGGGCGGCATTTAATTCAGCGGGGTTGCCGGCGAATTGTATTTTTAACGGATGCCCGTGAACACCCCACCGCCGAGGCACGGCTTGAAGGCGTGGGAAACGCAGTGCGGTTGGACCCCGCTGTGAGCATGCAGATTTGTTCCGGAGATGGTGATAACCGCGCGATGCTGGAACACATGCTCAAGGAACATCGCCCCGATGCCATTGCGTGTGTCAATGATTTGACCGCCGCCAAAGTGATGCGGCAGTTGCTTAAGCTGGGCATAAAAATTCCCGAACAGATTAAACTCACGGGTTTTGATGACACTTCTACCGCCGCGCTTCTGGCGGTTCCATTAACGACCGTGCGTCAGTCGCCGGACGCCATGGCCATTGAGGCGATGACGGTACTGCTACAGCGCATGGAACGGCCCGATCTGCCAGCCATTACCCTGTCCATCGCCTGCGCCCTGGTAGTTCGCGAATCCACCGCCGCTCACACCGCATAAGGCCGGTGGCTCCCTTCCAGAAGTTGGTCCGAGTAACGGCGGGGATTGCAATGGATCTGAAATGTCCCCCGTGCGCGGCGCAAGATCGAGCCGACTCTCAATGAATAATTGGCGCGACGAAGTGTCCGGGCGAAATAGTGCGGCTTGATTTTCTGATAGATTGCTATCTATACTTGCGTGGGTTTATGCCCAACGGCGTGCGGGAACTTCCGACACGACTCCAGCGGGCGCCGGGTGTGATGGATTTTTGGAGTTACAGTAATGCCTGATCTTTTCGATTCACTGAAATTACGCGACATTACGATCCGTAATCGTCTGGGCGTTTCGCCGATGTGCATGTATTCTTCACAGGACGGTAGTGCCACGGACTGGCATCTGGTGCATCTGGGTTCTCGTGCGGTGGGCGGGTGGGGATTAATTGTGGCTGAGGCCACAGCGGTGACGCCCGAGGGGCGGATTAGCCCTCAGGATGCGGGGCTTTGGCATGACGGGCAGATTGAGCCGCTGGCCCGGATCACCGATTTTATTAAGCGCTACGGCGGAACGCCGGGAATTCAATTAGCGCACGCAGGTCGCAAGGCCTCTACTGCGCGGCTCTTTTCCGTGCCCGTCCCCGGCAAAGCCCTGTCGCCTGCAGAGGGTGGCTGGACTGTGGTGGCACCATCGCCCTTACCATTTGACGATAAGTCTCCCATGCCGCATGAATTAAGCATTGCGGAAATTAAAGCCATTCAAGCGGCGTTTTCCGCTGCGGCCGTGCGGGCACTGAAGGCCGGTTACGAACTGCTGGAACTGCACGGTGCCCACGGATATCTGATCAATGAATTTCTCTCGCCGCTGGCCAATAAGCGGACTGATGCCTATGGCGGAAGTTTTGATAACCGCATTCGTATGTTGATGGAAACCATTGAGGCGGTTCATAAAGTCTGGCCGCAGCGGTTGCCACTGGCGGTGCGATTGAGTTGCGTTGACTGGGTTCCGGGCGGTTGGACGCTGGAAGATTCTGTCGCGCTATCCAGAAAACTCAAGGCTGCAGAGGTGGACTTAATTGATTGTTCCAGTGGGGCGATGGTGCCCAAGGCACAGATTCCTGTTGGTCCCGAGTTTCAGGTACCGTTCGCCGAGACAATTCGTCGCGAAGTAGGAATCGCTACTGCGGCGGTGGGTGTGATTACCGAGCCACAGCAGGCGGCAGACATTATTTCCAGTGGAAAAGCAGATATTGTGTTCATGGCCCGTCAGGCCCTTCGAGATCCCTATTTTCCGATTCATGCCGCCACCGCATTAGGTCGGAAAGGCGTGGTGAATCTGCCGGGACAATATGGCCGGGTGTGAGGCGGAGGACGGGGGGAGCTGGAACCTGGAACCTGGAACCTGGAATCTGGAATCTGGAACCGCATCTCGGACAGGCTCCTAGATTATAAGCCCGCATCATCGCGGGCGCCCAGGGCCAAACCGGTCCAGTCTAATTCGCCCCGGCCTTTGGCGACGCCCGCCTGCAGGCGATTAAAAACCAGATCGGCCAGCGGCATCGGTACACCGAACTGATCGGCGGCGTCCCTTACAAGCCGCATATCTTTCAATCCCAAACGGAGTACAAATTTCGCGGGATCATGTGCGGTGTCGACAATCGACTGGCCATAATTGCGGTAAATTGGACTGGCAAACAGATTGCCACAAAGCAGTTCCAGTGCCGCCTGTTTATTAACCCCAGCTTTCTCCGCGAGCGTAAACGCCTCGGCCATGGCTTCGGTTGCAGCGGCCACCATAAAGTTGCCGCATAATTTCAGTACGTTGGCTGACTCCACACGATCACCAAAATCCACCACGCCCTGTCCCAGTGCTTCAAGTACCGGTCGCACACGGGCTTTGGCGGTGGCGTCTCCGGATGTACATACCCAGAGCTTGCGCGCGGCAGCGGCATCGGGCCGTCCAAATACCGGCGCGGCCACATATGTTGATCCATGCTCCACATGCAATTTGGCTAGGTCCTGGGCAGTGCTCGGGGCGATGGTACTCATTGATACATGTATACCTTTGGATCCCAGTTTTTTCAAAATGCCGCCATCCCCCAGCATCGTCATTCGCACGGCCGCATCGTCGGCCAGCATGGTTAACACAATGCCATCGGCAGTCACCGTTTCGGCGGGTTCAGCGCAAGCTACGGCACCGGATGCTATGGCGTGGCTCATGCGGGAAGCGGTGCGGTTATAAACGCGCACTGAAAAGCCTGCGGCAATTAAATTCTTAATCATGGGCGTACCCATGCGCCCGGTACCGATAAAGCCAATCGTTGGGGTCATTTTATTTTCTCCTCAATTGCGATCATACCGAAATACCACATCAAAAACTTTTCCGCCATGCCGCTGGGCGATAATGTCTTCCTTGATCATACACAGCTTCACGGTATCCACCTTGAAGGATGCGTTAAAATTGCTTTCCAACGCGCGGCCCATGCCTTCAAAAATCAGCAGGTCTGCATCCGCGGCCTCGCGATTACACGCCTCAGAGATGTGCCGCAGATCAATAAGTGGCGTGGTGCCGCCGGAGCTTTCACAGGTAATTTTGCCGGTATTCAGAAGCGTTGCAAGAAGTGGATCAAGCTGGGCCAGTCGGGGCAAAAGTTCACGGGTTTCTGAAACGGTCATGTCATTAAGTGATGCGGATTCATTGGCCAGGAGGCACACGCGTGTACCACGTTGGGCCAGGAATCGGGCCAGAGGGATCATGCCGAGAATAAAATCGCTACCGGCATTGTCCACAAATATCAGAGCTTTGTGATGGAGTGGGCCATACACCAGGCGCTTGGAAAAGCTATCAAGTTGATCCACCAGCCACGGACGCTTGCCTTCAAGCCCGGCACGAACTTTGAAAAAATCGGGAGATTCATGGGCGTATAATTTGGTGGTGGCGGTGGCTCCGAGATCAAAAATGTTTCCGGCAAAAGCCCCTTCCACCAGCACCCGCAGCGTTTGGGACACGTCCGTGTATCCATTCATTTCCGCAGCCACCCGCGGATACAGGGCCAGCATGGCGGTATTTTCGCGTTGCTTGGTCAGCAGGAATGGATCGGGAATGTGGTTGCGGGAAAGGCAGTTCTGCCGCACCAACCCCAGCATCTGCAAGTCCAATTCGCCGTAGCGATCAGGCTGGAGTGCAAGGGCCGCCATTTCAGCCGCCAGATCCTGGCGGGCGGCTGAAATGTCGGCAGCGGCGGACGGCCCATACACCTGCAATGCCAGGGTAGCCATAAGCTCAAAATGTTCGACAAAGTGTCCCAGCCAATAATCGCGAAATTCCACATCTTGCAGCATGTTTTGCGTGCACGGACGATACGCGGCGGGATTCGAGAGCAAAGTAAACATTGGCATGAGGATTTTATTCTCCGGAAGTATGGTCAATACTTATTGTGGCAGGCAGAATATTAATCAGGCGGGTTTTGGGAATAATATGGTGCACAACCGCTGCGCCGGACACGCGATAAGCGGAAAAGCCCCGGCCAAAGTGCATGCCCAGCAGTGCGCCGCGCGGTGAAAGCCAGAATTTGTCGCGCAGGATATCCATCCACAAAATGCGCATCACCCGCACCGGCTGATCGGCCCCGGCAAAATCAATCTCGTGTTGCCGCCCGCTGGTGAGCACGCAGCCTAAGCGGGTTTCCAAGGTGTCCTGTGCCAGGTCCGTAATCGGCAGCACCCGATTGCGTTGCGGCGGCATGGCGGAAGCCAGCAACGCCAGGAGCGGTAAAGGCGCGGCATCGGAGGCGGAGAGAATAGTGCGCGAGGAACCTGATTTATTTTTTGTCGCCGCGAAGACGGTGTGAATAGTACTTCCCTCACAGCGGCCTTGTAAAATGCCTCGTTTCGACCAACGTGTAAAGGATGTCATGCCAAGTGCTGGTGCCTGTTGATAATTGCCCGGATTAAAGGCAATTCGCCAAGCCATCGCCGGCAGGGGGCCGCCGGAGACCGATTCCTGATTCCACAGCAGCTTCCATGACGGGCCTAAATGGGAAACCTGCAGATGAATCGCTCCGACCACCAGATGATGATAAAAAACCAGCATCCGTAGGTCGTGGCCCACGGCTTGCCGCCCATGGGGTTCAAGGGTTTGAACGCGAGACCATTGAAGTTTCAGATTTTGGCGGGGTGTCGGGGGCGGGTTTAACGGTGCCGCAGCACCCGCCCGAACGCTGACCAGGCCCATGTTCTCCAGCGTCTTAAGCGCGGGCAGGTGGGCGAGAAATTGCTGGATTGTCGTGCCGCGAACCGCAATAATGGAAATGGGCTGTTTGGATGTGCTGCGTGCCGCCAAGGCAGCTTTTAGTGTTGTTAAGTCGCGCAGGCGCGTGCCGCCAACGCGGGTAATAATATCTCCGGGCTGCAAACCGATGTGTCTAAGATTTTCCGGCAACTGCACACTGGTGATCAGCAAGCCACTGCCGGCGGGACTTCGCATGGAAGTAAGTACCTGCTGGTAAGCATGAGCCAGGGGTTTTGCCACCGTGGCCGCAGTCCCGCACAAAGGTGCGGCCAGAAGCAGGGAACAGGCGAGGGGCAACAACGTGCGGTTAGCGCAGATCATTGGTCAGCGGCTTTTCAAATTGGATCAGCAAGTCCGTGTGCATAGCGTCCCAGCGCGTGCCGACGATATCGTATTCCAGCAGTAACGTCAGATGCATCATGGCTCTGTGGCGATTTAAAATTTCCAATCGCGCAAATTCGTAGTTGTGGTTTTTTGCCCATTCCATCTGAGATTCCAACAATTGCCGCCCGATGCTTTTGCGACGAAAATCGCCATGCACACCCAGCAGCCAAGTGTAAAAGACCAAGGGCTTTAATTCAAAACCTACGCAAAATCCCACCGGTCGGTTATCCAGGGAGGCCAGCATGGCCAAAACATTATACCGGCCTTGAAACCGGCGGCGAAAATAATTCTCGCTTTCCGGCGGTCGGAATACCTGATTATATAGTTCAACAATCACCGGCAATTGCGATTCGGTAACGACTGTGATATCTGCTTGCGTCATAGACTTTTCCTATTGCTCCAAAAACTCGGGCCATCCCTCGCTTCCCGGCCTTAGGTCCTCCATATCCTTAATAATAGCCGATTAAAGTCCCTCATGAAAGCCATGCCCATGCATCTAAAGGCTGGGGCGCGCAAAGCGCAAGGACGTAATAACGGATACAGACGGCAGGGGCGCAATCAGCAGAACGACAGCGCAGAGGACAGACTGGCGATCGTGCAGGCGGTGGGTTTACACACCTTTGGTCAGGAATCCGCCGTCAACGACGATGGTTTCGCCGGTTGTGAAGCTGGCGGAATCGCTGATGAGATAAATGGCGGCACCCACGAGTTCCTCGGCTGTACCAAAGCGGGCCATGGGGGTATGAGCTTTAACCCAGGCACCGCGCGGTGTGCCTTCCAGGATTTTGCGATTCAGGTCCGTGGGGAAAAATCCGGGAGCAATGCCATTGACGCGGATGCCCAGGGGTGCCCATTCATTGGCCAGGCCGCGGGTTAAGCCCATCACGCCGGTTTTGCTGGAAGCGTAGGCGATCACTTCAGTAAGGCTCATAAAGGAACTGATGCTGGCAATATTTACAATGGAGCCGCGCACGGATTTGGCATCGGGCGTCTGGTCTTTCATGATCTTCCCCGCGGCTTGATTGACAATAAAACTGCCGATGAGGTTGATGCGGATAATGCGTTCAAACTCCTCTACCGACATGTCCAGGGCGGGTTGCTTTTTATGGGCACCGGCGGCGCTGACGACGGCATCCAGGCGGCCATATTTTGCGGCGGCATGTTTGAACGCGGCCTCCACGGCGGCGGCATCGGTTACATTTAAAGCGATGGCATCATGGCCCGGGCCGATGGCGGATAGTTCCTTCTGCATGGCCTGGACCTTGTCGGGATTGCTGGATGCGGCGATAACCCTGGCTCCGGCCTGCGCGTATCCGATTGCGATGGCCTGCCCCAGGCCACTGGTGCCGCCTGTTACCAGGCAAACTTTTCCACTGATATCCAAAATAGAAGGCGTCATGATTTCTCCACGGGTTTGAGATTTTTGCGATCAAAAAGTACACCCGCTTTGCGGGCGATATGTTCCAAGGCGTCAATTTCTGCGGCGGTGAAAATCAAGCCGCCAAGTTTTTCCGAGCGCTGTGCAGCCCGGGCTTCCGGCTCCCCGGGCAGCAGCGTTTTTTCATTGCCATGCCCGCGTATATCCGCCAGGACCGCTTTGATATTTTCCTGCTGCGAGCGGTTACAGGCAAACGATTCGCCGCTGATGGCATCAGCGCGAATACACTGAAAGAAAAAGCAGGGCGTGCGTTTTTCCTCCTGGGGGCCAGTGCTCCAGCGGCTGCGTAATGTCGGCAGGGAACCGCCGATATAAGCCGCCAGTAATTCATCAATCAGGGACAGTCCATAACCTTTGTGTTCACCAAA
The DNA here is from genome assembly GCA_021805985.1 of Planctomycetota bacterium. GTDB lineage: Bacteria > Planctomycetota > Phycisphaerae > WQYP01 > WQYP01 > JAMDCX01. Next base: position 15,440 of record JAJZDN010000071.1, read on the forward strand.
GGGAAACAGGGCTGCGGCTTTGTTGGGATCCTGCGTAGGATTGCCATCTTTGTCGACCGCCCAACCGCGGCCAAGCTCCTTGCCTTCACGCGAGAACTGCTGCACGCGGCCCATGGCTACCACACTGGTTGCCCAGTCCACGCATATCGGAAAACCGATGGCTTCGGTGGTGGGAAAACCCCACGAGTGCGGGTTGGTGCCCAAGGTTGGAAATTTGCCGCCAAAGGGAACCACTTCGGCCAAAGCAGCGGTGCACGCGGTATAAGCGAGATACCCTTTTTTTGCGGCGTCAATAACATAGCCACCGCCCCAAAGATAATGAAACGCATTATCCACGCTCACAACACCTACGCCGAATTCATCGGCCAATTTCATGCAATGTTCCATGGCTGCAAAGGCGGTGGCCTGCCCGAGCTTGCGGTTAGCATTCCAGCGGGCGACGGCTTTGAATTTGGAAGGCAATACTTCAATGTTTGCCCCGGGCACACAGCCGCCGGCCTTGGAGCCGAAGAGTTCATCCAGGTGGAGAGCCTTGATTGCGTTATGGGTTTTGATGCCATGGAGTGCGGTAAGGTCGCTGAAACGCGCGGCGGCGGCGGATTCTTCGGGTGTAAAGCCGCGATGGCTATACGCAGCTTGGACGATGTGATTGTGCATGGCGATGGGCATGACAAATTCAGTCGTTTGAGTGTTGGTCATCATATCCTCGTTATCTTCACTTTGTTTATGCCTGTCAATACGGAGGTTAAAACTTGTTAGCCTGAATGTAATCGGAACGACCTTTGAGAAAATTCACCAAATTGGCCGCCGCCCGCACGCCCTGGCGCTGCACACTTTCAAACGTACGGCTTCCCACGTGCGGGGTCAGAAGGATGTTGTCGACCGTTTGAAAAATATGGGGGGAACGTATGGGTTCAAATTCCAGAACATCGGCCCCATACCCGTAGATTTTTCCAGATTTACAAGCATCGACAATATCCTGTTCCACCACCAGAGCGCCCCGGGCCGTATTGATGATGATCACGCCGTCTTTCATCCCCGCGATGGATGCTTTGTTGATCATGCCGCGATTTGTTTCAGTCAAGGCTGTATGCAGAGAAATAACGTCCGACCGGGCGAAAAGTTCGGATATTTCCCGGACGTGCGAGATATTATATTTTTGCAGGAAATCAGTTTCCCAATAGTGGCCGTACACCACGATGTTCATGTCAAAGGCGAGGCAGCGCTTCACAACCTCACGGGCAATGCGACCGGACCCGACAACGCCCAGGGTTTTGCTCCACAGTTCTTTGCCGGTTTGCCGATTCCAGTGGCCTTTTTTTACCGTGTCGAAATGGAACCAGAAATGCTTGGCTACCGCGATCATCAGGCCGATGGTATGTTCCGCGACAGCGGTTTCATTGACTCCGGGGGTAAACAAGACGGGAATTTTCCGCTGGGTGGCATGTTGGACATCAATGGAATCCAGGCCGATGCCGTATTTGGCGATCACCTTCAATTGCGGTAGAAAAGCGTCGATGACTTTGGCGTTGAGTTGGTCATCACCATTGAGCAGGCCGTCAAAGGGGCCGTGTTGCGCAAGTATGTCCAGCATTTGGGGTTCAGAAAGCGGTCCGCGTGCCCGAACGATCTCGAAGCCTGCTCTGTTCAGCAGTTCCTGGTGTTTACCCGGGGTGTCCTGGAAACTTGTAGTGGTCAATAAAATTTTCATAAGGGTCCTTGTTTGTTGCGTCCGCGGTATATCTTTGGTCCCAGATCAACCACCGGATTATCTGTGCTCTCGACGGCATCTCGAGCACGGTGATGGGTTGGCGGCCCTGGATCAAGCACCGAATTATCATCCGGTGCTCTGGGTTCAACAGAACAATTTTTCAATGTGACGGTTGAACAGATTGTAAGTTACATGTTTCCCGACAAAGGCCGCGTGCTTATCTAAAAGTGCGTTAAAGCGGTCTTTGCGTTCGGATGCAAGTTTATAGCCAACATGCAGCAATTGTCGCAGGTCGCTGTTGAATTTTGGCGAATGCGGTTCGTGACGGATCGCGGCGGCGATATCTGCACCGGAGCAATGGTTCAACGTTTCTACGCTGGGCAGGCGTTCGCGTTTAATGTCAATGACCGAGGCATACGGGCCGCAAAGTTCATCGAAACGCTTGAGTGCTTCGCTGTACATCTCCCGTACCAAGGCCAGGCCAGCCTCATCCGCTTCGGCCACAGCACCAATTTCTTCCAGCCAGGTGGTGCCGGCGGTTTTAATGTGCAATCCGGCATCGTGTTTTTTGATGGCCCGGCGAATGGGCTGATAGATGGAGAATTTGTCGCTGCCGGAGTGAACACTCAATTTCAAATTCTTCGGCAACCCGAATTCCTTCACGCTATACGCGATGACCGCCAGATCATCATTAAACTCTTTTTCAAATTGTTCCACATTACCCACGTAATCCACGCCCTTATTAAAACGGCCCGTGAATTTTGGAGCGATGGTCTGGATCGGAATGCCTTCGCGGCCGATCGCGGCAAGAATCAGCAACAGTTCATCCGGCGTTTGCGGGCTGTCGGTTTCATCCATGGAAATTTCAATAATGCAGTTACCGGCGCCTTTGGCCTGGGCAATATGCTTAAAGACGCGGCCGGCTTCCTGCACGGCGGCGAGATATTTTTTACCTACGCGGGTGATGGCCGCTTCATCAATTTTAATAGGTGCTGAGAGGTGCCCGATGGCCGGTGAACCGCACAGTTTGTGCAGGTCTTTTACGAAGCTGGTAACCGCCGATTCTTCGGCGGACTTGCCGATAAAGTCAGCGACATCCATCGTAAAAAAATCGCTGGGAGCCAGGAAGCGATCCACTGTTTTAATGCTGATGTGGTCGGCATCCACGTGATACGGATGCTTCCAGCCCAGGGCTTTAACCGCCGCGTCGGCTTCGAGGCGCACTTCGCTGGGTTCCGTATGAACAATTAAATGTTCCCGGTTCGATTTATTCCAAACAGGAATGATGTTGGCACCTTTTTGGCCCGCCAATACAAAGGCTTCGAGTTGGGCCTTGCCCTGGCGGCCAAAACGATCTCCAATACCCATGCTGAATTTTGCGAGTTCCATTGTGGTTGTTTCCTTTTTAAATAGGCATCTGTTGAGTTAGCAGCGAATCATATCCATAGTTCTGGTCTTTCTCATCTGCCGCCGTCAGAATTTCGCCAGAGGCGGGTCAAAATGTGCCAGCTCTTTCACCGGCTGACATGGCAGTTGTCGATTCGGAAATTATTGAGCCAGGAAGGCTTGGAAATTCCCATTTAATAGCTTTTCAACATCATGCACAATATCTTCCCGTGTGATAATACGGCCGGTTTCCGTGATGCGGGTATACATATCGGTAAGCACGTCGATGATCACTTTGCGGCTGTGATCCCATTTATATACCAATTGGTCCAGAATGCGTGCATCAGAATGTTGCGGAATGAAACTGGTGCCGAGTAATTCAAATCGCATCTGTGTTATTTCGGTAATCAGGCTGGGGTTATTGAGAAACCACCAGCAGCCGAAAGGCATGAGGTTGCCGAATTTGCGGGCGGTCACACAGAGTTCATGCTGATTTTCGCGTGCCAGCATGGTGACCAGGAATTTGTTGTCCGGGAAATCGCGGCAAAGGCGCCCGACGCTGGCCACATCAGACAAGCCGGAGGTGTCGCCGGCGTCGCGTAATTCCGGCTGGGTGCGGAGATTCGATCCGATCATCATGGCGAAAGGCATTTTGCGCTCTGCACACACGGGCAGAATCGCTTTTTCCAAAATCGTTTGACCAGCCAGGGCCAGGGTATCGGTCTGGTTGGCGGGATAGCGGAAATCCGGCGGCAGGCTGACGGCCATATAAATGGCCTGCTGGCGATCCAGCCATTGATTGAGAAAGCGTTTGACCTCATCAATGCTTTGAGCGGAAGGGTCGCTCTGAACCTGGTATCCCCAGTCAGCGAGTTTGGCAGCGGCTTGGGGGAAGTTTCGCAGCAGAGGGTCGATGCGCAGAACGGCTTTGAACCTCGGGTCGGCCCCAACGGTTTTGTCGGCCAGCCAGCGGTCCCGTTCATTGTCATCAAAAACCGGATTGGTCATAGCGATGGTATGGACGTTACTTAATTGCATTACTTTATCAATGTATTGGCTGGGGTTTTGCCGGGCGAAATAGGCGCGGTACGCATCCAGGTGCCTTTCATTAGGATCCAGGCCCAGTTTGCTAAGGGTGGTCAGCACGCCCCGGCAGGCTTCACTGACCGGGGTATTTTCAACAAATAGATATTTCCATATATGATCCGCCTGGCGGGATTTTGGCCATTTCCAAAATTCTTCATACGGGAGTTTAGAAGCCGGCACCACGCGGTAGACTTCCGCCACGAGATAATGATACGTCACCAATTCCTCCACGCCCCAGAGCATTAAGCCAGTGGGATCAGTTTTCCCGGTGCTATTGGTCACAGGCGTGCCGAAGCGCGGGGTATAGAGGTGGGTGTGCAAGTCATAAATTTTCTGATGCGCTACGATCTCGGCCACGGCAGTTTTCAGTTGGTCTGCGGGAATTGCCGTAGGGCGATGGGGACGGGTTGTAGGTTCCTTGGTGAGTGTGCTGCCAGCCATGGTGAAGACCTCCCTATCAAAATGTACGACACATCTAATGTTCGTGCGCACCTGTGCGCTTAGCTATGTAATAGTGTATAATGAATCTTTGGGTTATGCAAGGGTAATAGTGGATATTTTATGCGCTAAAGCGGACGCGATAGGGAGCAATTTATTGTGCAGGAGCCTTCCGGACAGTGGGCGTATGCAGGTGCAGAGGCTTTTACTGATAGGCTGTAATAATAGGCTAAAAATAAAATTAACCCCATCTGTTTAGTATAAGTCAGATGATTTTTTCGGCCAATTCAAGTCATTTGTGTAGGAGAATATAATTGTGCGCATAAAATAACAATAAACCAATGTTTAATTGCAGAGAATTTTTCTATAATTTGCTTGACATAGCTTTCTTCCTATCGTAGACTATCAGATGTTGAGCGTATCAGCCCACTGTGCATTTGGGTGTCACCCATGCCGGAACGCTCAATGCGGCTAACCATATCGGCCGCTCGGGCAGGACAGCAGGTTCACAAGAACCTGAGCAATGGTAAGGCGCGAATAAGAAGTTTTGAAATCTGGAAGGGCTTGGTCTATTTTCCAGAATAACTGTGTCCCTGAAGGAATTTGTCCTTTTTGTATTTATAGTATTTTTTTGGAGGATCCATCCATGCTATCCCAAAATTATCCCCGACCCGTGCCGCCGCAAGCTCGTAAGGGGTTTACCCTTATAGAGCTGCTGGTGGTGATTTCCATTATCGCCCTGCTGATCGCGATTCTGCTGCCCGCATTGGCGCGGGCCAAGGAATTGGCGAACCGGGCGGTGTGCTCAGCCAACGTCCGCAGCCTCGTGCAGTCGATGGTGATCTATGCCCAAAGCAATAAGAGTGTTTTTCCCTGCACGCCCGGAAATACAGGCAATACGTATACGAACCAGCCCTCTGGAGTCAATGGGGTCAGCACAGTGCCTAAATTGAGCAGCTCTTCGACAATGCAATACTACTACGTGTCCAGCGACACGGGGTCGTCGGCGGCAGCATGTCCCTTAA
>JAJZDN010000007.1 GCA_021805985.1 Planctomycetota bacterium
GAAGGGATTTGAACCCTCGACATTCACGTTGGCAACGTGACGCTCTACCACTGAGCTACGCCCGCATATCGAGTTACGAATTATAACAAAACCAGTCCGGCTGTAAATACCTGTCGCCGGCCACGCCTCCCCGGGACGGATAAGCCCGGCATCGGCGCAGCCTGGATGGCCCGGTGCGCCGGCTTGTCACTTTCATCTTGAGGAAGTGAAAAATCCCCGCTGGAGTTATTGCAGGCTTGCCGAAACTACGCTCCCGGCATATATTTTCCTACATTGGTATTTGTTTAGTTTCATATACGGAGGTATCCACCGATGCCACAGCAACCCAACAGTGTACGGAAACTCTCTCGCCGAAGCTTTTTGGCCGCCTCCGGCGTCGCCGCAGCTTGGGCCGTCACCGGCTGTAAGAGCATGTCCGGAACGGATGTCAGCAGCCTGCCCAAGAAAAGCGCCATTTACAAAGCACTTTTCGGCACACTGCCAAACGGCCAGAAGGTGTATCAATATACGCTGACAAATTCCAACGGAATGATTGTGCAATTAATTACCTACGGTGCCCGTCTGCAACGCATTCAATCGGCGGACCGCAACGGCACACCGGGTGATGTCATCCTCGGTTTTGATAATCTGGCTTCTTATGCCACTCATCACGCCATGGACCCTTACTTTGGAGCCACCATCGGCCGTTATGCCAATCGCATTGCCAATGGCCAATTCGCCCTCAACGGCACGACCTATCACCTGCCGATCAACGATACACCGTACCCCAACACGCTCCATGGCGGCCCGCATTCCTGGGATCAGAAAGTCTGGACAGCCACGGAAGTTACAGAACTCGGGGCACCGGGCGTGCGCTTTAATCTTTTCAGCCCGGCAATGGAAAATGGATTCCCCGGCGATGTAGAAGTCGCAGCCACCTACACATTGAATGAAAAAAATGAAGTGCACGTTCACTTCCGCGCCAACGCCGATGCCCCAACGGTTATTAATATGTGCAACCATGCCTACTTTAATTTGAATAAGCCCGGCACCCAGGTTCTGGATCATGTTCTCACCCTTAATGCCGATCATTACACGCCCACCAACAACCTGTTAATCCCGACCGGAAAAATCGCGCCGGTGGCTGGCACACCCTATGATTTCCGCAAGCCCGTGCAGTTATCCACACGGTTGAAACCCGCCTACCATGGCACATCCAATATCGCATTTGATCAAGTTCCCTACGGTTATGACATGAACTGGTGCCTGAACAATCAGGATGAAAAGAAACTTGCATTCGCCGCCCGGGTTCAGGAACCCAAAACCGGTCGGGTGCTGGACTGCTACACCACGCAACCCGGAATTCAGGTTTATACTGGCAATTACCTGAACGGAAAAATCAAAGGCATCGGCGGCCATTATCCTTACCATGGAGCGATCACCTTGGAAACCCAGCATTATCCAAATTCGCCCAACCAGCCGAATTTCCCGTCCACGGTTCTAAATCCCGGGGAAATATTCCTGCAAAAGACGGTTTACAAGTTCAGCACCATGTAACAATGCCCTGCTGATTTATGGTCACTAATTCTAAAAGCCGATCAGGATTCCTGATCGGCTTTTTTTTACTATTTTTCTTGCTATCCGAACCAGCCGTGCCCCGCTACAATCGCCCTTTGATGAAAATAGTCGGATTATTAGTGGAATCCTCACGCGGCTATGGCCGCGGATTACTGCGCGGCGTAGCCCGGTATGTTCGAGCGCATCGCGGATGGTCCATTTTGCACCAGGAGCAATCTCTTGCCGATGCACCACCGCCCTGGTTGCGGGCTGGGATGTGCGATGGACTGATCGCCCGCATTGAGCGGGCGTCATCCATGGAGTTGATCCTGAAACAGGGCATTCCCACCGTGGATCTACGCGGCCTGCACTGGGCGGCCGGGATTCCCCGCATTATGGTCAATGACGACCGCGTTGCGAAAATGGCTGCTGATCATCTGCTCGAACGCGGGTTCCGCCATTTCGCGTTCTGCGGGTTTGCCGGAGCGGAGTATTCAGTGCGCCGGCAGGCGGCCTTTACCGATTACCTCGGGGCAATGCACCACACCAGCGGCAGTTATCAAGTGCGCACGTCTCTCCGCCGCAACACCACCAGCAATGTCGAATCTTCAGCCCTCATGCACGAAGAGGATCTAAGCCGCTGGCTGGCCGCCCTGCCCCGGCCCTGCGGCATTATGGCGTGTAACGACATTTGCGGTCGGCAGGTACTTAATGCCTGCCGGGTGCGGCAAATTCCCGTTCCCGAAGAAATCGCAGTCATTGGCGTAGATGATGACGAAGTGCTTTGCGAATTGGCCGATCCACCGCTGACCAGCATCGCCCTGCCCACCGAAAAAATCGGATACGACGCCGCCGCCATGCTGGCCCACATGATGACCGGCCAAGCGCCGGACCACATGGAAGTACGCGTAGACCCCCTCGGGGTCATTCGCCGATTATCCACCGATATTGTTGCTACCGATTCGCCGGTGATTTCCAAAGCCGTTCGGTACATACGGGATCATGTTTCTGAGGGTATCACTGTGGAAAATGTCCTGGACCATCTTGCGGCACAAGGTGTGTGTGTTTCACGCAGCACCCTGGAGCGGCGTTTTACCGAATTTCTCGGACGCTCACCGAAAGATGAAATTCTCAATGAGCGCGTAAACCGCGCCCGACATCTGCTGCTGGAGACCACTTATCCTCTGGGCCAAATCGCCCGCCTGGTCGGCCTGCGCCGCACCGAACAGCTAATTTCCCTATTCAAAGCCCGCACCGGCATGACCCCCGGTGCCATCCGCAAAACACTGTGCTAACCAGCGCGACGCGGCGCAGCTGGAATCTGAAATCACACGGTTTCCATCCGGCCATAGCGAAGCGTTCCCCACTGCTAACTGCTAACTTCTAACTCCTAACTCCTAACTCCCAATCCCTGCCTCAATCCTGAATCTGCAAGCGGCTTAGTTCGGTGAAACGATGTATCCGTCACAATCGATAGACCCAATCCGATCAGGGCCATAATCGGGATGCAGTCATATCCCACCACGTGTACCAACCAGCCGGCCAGATAGGTGCCCGCAACTGTACCCACGCCATTGGCGGCGTTGTTTAACCCCTGGGCTGCTCCTTGACTGATCGGGCTTAGTTCTGACGTTAATTCTGTGCCGGTAACACTCAAGACAGGCCACGCCAAGACCACCACAACAAACCCCAAAAGCGCAAGGATATTGTCTCCGGGAATGTGCCGGAAAAGCAGCGGCAATAACAGGAGTATAAATCCGGTGAACCGAAGAATGCGCCCATAGAAATATATTTTCTGCGCTCCGAATTTTTGCGCCCAAACTCCCGATAAATTGTACAGAGCTATACCAATGCCCGCGGCCAAAGCGTAGGTCAGGGAGGTTGTCGCGGGAAGAACGCCAAAACTCTGTTTGAGGAAAATCGGAAAATAGGCAAAAAAGCCTGACACGCCCAAAAATACAAAAAACCAGGACATGAGAAATCTGCCGAAGCGTGTCGGCAACAGTTTGGGAATATTTTTTAATCCGGCAACGTTAAGCAAATGAAAGTGCTTAAGCAATCCGCCACCGATCAACTCCACGCGGGCAAAACGCGATAAGGCCTGAAAATCTAGTGCCAGCCCCGCCCCGTTAAGTTCGTTTACTGAGCTTTCCGCCTTGGATGCCCGCGGCAGAAGTATCAAACCGGCCACCACTGCGGCTGCCAGTAACCCCGCCCCCATCCATAAACCGAAGCGGTACCCGATCGCGGCAAATGCACCCGCCAGCAACAGCCCGATGACCTGACCGCCGCCATTAAACGTTTGCAGCCATCCAATGCGGCTGGTCCATTGTTCATGCGGATAAAAATCAACAATCAACAACGTCGCACACGTGCTGACTGCGGCGCTGCCCGCCCCCATCAGCAGTGCCAGGCCCAGCCATGCGCCCAGATTTGCCGCCAACGGAAACACAATCATAGCCGCAAGTTCCAGCAGCAGACCGCCACAAAAAACCAGGCGGTACGCCTTCTTTTCATCTGCCAGATTGCCCCACAATGGCGAGCTTAACGCCCCCAGATTAAACGCCCCCATCACATACCCTACCGCAGCCAGTTCATGCGGTAGAAGCTCAACCATCATTAAAGGCAGCAGAATGGGAATCAATCCCGATGATACCGCCCCCACCAGCGCATAAGCCGCGAACCATGAAGATATCCATCGCCTCGGGCCGCGAAGTGTATCCCAGAAAATTTTATCGATTCGACTCATGGTGACGGCTCAATCGTTGGCCACAAAGCCCACGCGTTTGGTTACGGCTCCGTAGCTAAACCATTGTTCCAGCAGTCGCTGATTCAAGTGGCCCATCAAATATCGCCCGACACCGGCCAAGTCCGTTGGGTCATGCAGAATATTTACCGGTACCGGCTTGGCATTGACCAATTGCATGACAAATACTTCTAACTGCGAATCCAGCGCCACACTTGTGCAGGGATGCGTGAGAACCAGCTTGGCCGCAGATTGTCCGTTGCCCGAAAGCGTAGCTTTTGCGGCACCATGAGCGGTGCCGGGCATATTCGCTGAAGGCGTCCCCCCCAAGGCTTGATGGGCCAGTAAAAATGACGCTTGCATCAGTTTTTTGCTGCGAACCTGCACGCCCGGCAGATGGCCGGGGGCCAACTGATATTGCGGTTGCCCGTCCGGTGTCATACCAACCAACTGATTCTCCAGCGCCTTGAATGACGACGGGCTGAAGACCGCAAGATGATATTTTTTCGCGGCAGCCGGCAATCCGATACGCCCGGCCTCAACCGCTAATGCCCTGCCGGCTTTCTTATCCGCACGATAGGCCGCCAGCAGTTTCGCGTCGTGCATTACAGCAGAACGCACCTGCGCCAGCGTCGCAGGATTATGAGCCTTGCTGACCGCGATAACACGATACAGATACATATTACCATGCGAATCGGTCAATACCGGGCCGTCATAACCCACCTGCAAATGCAGCAGCAAACCGACATTTTTTGAATGCGGATCTAACGCATGTACTTTCAACGCCAGAACGCTTAACCCTAAGGCCTGCGACAATCCGGCCTCTTCCGTTGTGGCATCGCCAATGCCCTTTAAGCTGGCAAGATCACGGGTGTTGAGCCAATGATTCCACCGCCCCACCATCGGCGTGTACCCATATTGTTTACCCAGATCGCCCGCCAGCGTGTTGTAAGACACCCACTTCGCTTGCGGTATGGCATGATGATAACCATTAATGTCCACCGTACTCCATGGTTTATCAGCGATATGCGCGGCCTGATTTAACATGCGATGGAACATCTGATTTACGCGTTTAATGAGTTGCCGCCGGATCAGCTTCTCCCGCACCTGATCAAACGGTTTATACGTGGTTTTCGCTGCTGTTGCCGGAGCGGTGGATGTAGCCGGGGGCGTAATTTCATAATCATCCAGGTTGGATTCGTAATAAGCATACGCCGCTTGAATATCTTTAAGAGTGGGTTTGAGTTTGGCTAACACCGCATCGCGATTAAACTTCAGAAATTCAATTTTCACCCGATCCGGATAACGATAGCCAAACGGATACCGATGGCCGTTAATCAGCGGCGGCTTGGTGCTGTCGGCAGTCCAAGGCAAAGTGGTCCGATAGGCCGCAAACAAGTGTTGCAATTCTGCCAGGCTCGGCGTTGGCATGGAACCTGCGGTATCTGAAGCCCGGATCCGGGCGTACCGCACCTTTACCGAGGTACCAAGTTCACTGACAAAGTGCGCCAGTTGCGGTGCACTGGGGCGGCACGCTCCACCGATAAACACCTGCAACTGGTCAATGGTGGTTAAATCTTCAAGCGCTTGAACAACATTCGGCTGCGCGAAGTTGGAGTTGTTGGCCAGCAATTCGCCGATCTGTTTGCGTAACGTTTTTTGTTTCACCAGTAAGTTAATATCGCCGATATCCGGAAAAAATCCGGCCGCTTGCGATTCCTTCAGCAGCAGATAAAACTGCACCGCCGCGCGGGTTTCACTCCGCTGACTAAGCCACATCGGGTAAAGGCCCATATCCGCCAAGGCCGGCAAATTACGCAGCACGCGGATGTCAATGCGGGCCTGCGTGAGCTTGCCCTTGGTCAATGGCTGTCCATTAAGCTTGCCCAGTACAAACGCATCACCGGTGCCCCCCATGCCCGATTGATAGGAATAACCCACCAGAAACGTCACCATTAATAGCACACCCAGAACCGCCATCATGGGCTTGCTGTATTTTCGCATTAACTTTGTAGCCATAGGCTCATCACCGCGCTGTAACAATCAACCATAAAACAGACCCGTGAGCATAAACGATTCCCGGCGCGGCGTAAATCACCCGCGCAGTCACCCGGAGCAATAGTTGCGGTTCTATCACCAAATATTTGCCTCCGCCCCTTTTTTCTGCGCCGTCTTCCAACCCCCACTTACTTTTCCTCTAAAAAAGGCACCCGACACCTTTCCAGCGCACCTCGCATCCAGCAAAATAGCAGCTTCAAAACTCTCCTAACTCCTAACTCCTAACTCCTAACTCCTAACTCCTTTGTTGCTCGTAGCTTGTAACCGGCCCCACGTCAGGCGCGTAATTGATTATAATGATTATCAATGGTTTGGAGAATTTTATGATGCGTAAGACAATAATCGCTTTTGGATTACTTTTAACGACCGTGTTAGCCCCCGCTTGGGCTTTCCAGGCCGAAGCCGCGCCGCCGGCTCGTGCAGAACTTAATGCTGCGGCGGTACCCGCCAAGGCCAAATGGATTATCTATGTCAATATTGAGCAGGCCATGAAAAACCCCGCTGCAGGAAAATTGCTGGCCGATTTCCTGCGTATGCGCCCGCAAGCCCAAAAGGGCGTTGCTGGGCTGAAAGCCATGGGGCTGAAATTTCCCCAGGATTTTCATGACGTGCTGCTGGTGGGAAGAAATGTTGGAACCAATCATGGCGTGGCAGTGCTTCATGCGAGAATCAGTCAGCGCCACCTTGAAACACTCTTCCATGCTCGACACTCTGCTATTACCGTGACGCAGTTAGCCGGTGGCGTAAATAAAATCGTTGATAAAAAGGGCCACACTATTTATGAAGCCTCACCGGCCCCTGGCACGTTTGTGGTATCCCGCTCGCAATCACCATTGCAGTATGAGCTACGGGTTCTTGCCGGAAAATCTGCAGGCATGGCTGCCGGCAACCCCTTATTGGCGGGCGCGCATCCCGGGGGCATCTTGTTTTTGGCCGATACCGATATGGCAAACCTGGCTAACCACCAAGGCCCCCGGCACGGGCCGCCTTGGATGAAATCAGTCACCAGCGGCTGGATGGCGGCTTGGGTAACTAAAGGCCGCCTGACAGTCTCTTCCCGCGTTAACCTGAAAAGCGCGGATACCGCAGCTAAGATTGTTCAGATCGCCCAGACTTGGCAGGGTGTCCTGGACCTGGGTGCCACCAATACCCACGCCAAACCGCGGCAACGCTTTATCGCCGGTATCGCGGACCGATTAAACGTCGGAGCCATCGGCAAAGCCATCCAAATTCACTGGTCAATGCCCCTGAAAAAATTACTCGCCGGCCCAAAACCCCAGCCCCCCGCCACACAGTAACGATGCCAATGATTTCAAACGCTCCATGCGCGTGTTGAAGAGCCAATAAGCCAAGAGCATTCGCATCCGCCTGCTGCAATGTGGTTACCGTCAGCACGCACTGAACCACGCAATTCTTTTGAGATCGTTCAAGGGCCGCATCCCACCCGATTCAACTTGAATCCCGTAGCTCAATGCGGCAGAGCTAAGTTCGCCGCGGCATGCGTTTCCATGACACGAAGCCCTTTCCCTTGGAAGGATTAGCATAACGCGTGCCGGATTGGAGTGCGTCTTTTTTCCGCCGCCACATCCCGCATCCAACCACGACGCTTCCGCGTCGGGCTAATATGCGTTAAATGTGCGTCCATTAGCTCAATGCGGCAGCGTTGAGTTCGCCGCGGAAATGAAATCCGTTGACGCGCCGCACCCCGCACCCGTCGCGATTGGTACAGCATGTGCCGCGCCCGCAGCCCGTCGCCCCAAACGGCAAATATCCGCCTCTCAGCAACGCCAGTTTGCGTGCGCAGCCTTGGCAGCGATACAATCTTCGCCAGCCTTCGTGGCCACGGCCACACCCGCTGCTCGGGTCTGCATCGACAACTCCCGATGGATGCCATAGCCTTCTGGGGGCGCCGCACGGGACGCCGTAGATATCTCTGCGGTCCAACATCTAAAACCTGGGGAGCTGCGCGGGTCGCGCACTAACGGCGGTGCAAGCAGTGCGAGGCGACGCAGTTTTGCAACGGCACGCGACGCCGGCCCGACGCGAATTGAATTACTACCAGTCCGCCGGCAGTCCGCCGGCAGCCTTGCCGGGTGGAACGATCAACCGCATAATAATGACAGCCGGCGAAATTGAAGCGAGCGGTGGAGGCGTCCACCTCGCCAGGGATACTCGGCTAGGAACGCAGCCAACACGCAGTCGGGAGCGGCGGGACGCCGCTCTCGGCGTTCGCGATAAACGCTTTCGAGAGCACCCCTCGCCTGGCCTCTAAGACGCGATTGCGTGAGCCTGACGGCACCCTCGTCGTTGGCACTGACTGTCCGATTCGGGCTGAACCAGTGGAACCGTCCGAGCCCAACATCCGACCGGCCAAAGCAGATGCACCGGAACGGAGCAGGAAGGCGTAAGTAACAGGGGTTTCGATATGAAGAGGAAGGCCATTGGCATCCAAGTTAAGAAGTTGTCGCAGCTCGGCGGTTGCATTGAGGGAGGGCGTTTTGCCGTTCCGCGGTTACAGCGCGAGTTCGTATGGGACGGCCCCAAGGCCGCCAAGCTATTTGATAGCATGTTGCGCGGAATGCCCATCGGCGTCGTCACGGTTTGGGAAACGCCCAAGAGCCAGCGTCTGTACTTGCGCCAGCGCTACAACATCCTCCCGCAATACAACCCGAGGAACCGCAAGGTATGGTTTCTAATTGACGGCCAGCAGCGAGTATCGGTCGTTCACCACGTTGCGCAGGGTGGCTTCCTCAAAAACGGCAACGGCCGCGAGGTGCATTTTGGGCGCGTCGTCCTCTCGCTGGAGGATGAAAAGGACGGCCAGCAGATTCGATACCGGCTCCCGGCGAGGGGACGCTACGAGCCGCTCTGCAATCTGCTGCATCCGCTCTGGCGAACCAGGCTTGGCCACCTCGGCAAACGGCATAGAGGGCGGGCAAGGAAGTGCCGGGAGCAATTGCGGAGGTATCCAGTCCACCTGATGTTCATTCGAGGCCAGATCGAAATGATCCGTGAGGCTTTCGTGCGCATCAACACACAGGGGATGAAGATCACCACTGCCGATGCGATCATTACCAGTGCGCAAGATTTGGACCTGCGCGACATCCGCCACGAGGTTGAGCAGGGCGTGCCCACGGATTTCGGCCGCATCCCGGAGATGCCAATCCTCTTTGCGATGGCGGCGGTGCGCGGCGCTACAGACTCGCGGGGCAAGGCGCTGAGGAAAGTGATTAGCCGCTTGGAAGAGCAGGCAAGAGGGAATCGGTCAGAGCGCAAGAGGCTGGCAGAGGAATGGAATCGGCTGGTGCGGTGTTTTGGGAAGGCCGTCGACTATCTCCGAGCACACTTCAAAGTGCTCAACCGGGATTATCTTTATTCAGATTACATAGTTGCGATGTTAGCAATGTTCTTTTTCTGGAACGGCAAAGGGCCGGGGGCCAAGCAGAGCGATACAATCCGCAAGTGGTTCTGGTCGACCACGGTAGGGAGCCGATATTCAGGGAGCAGCTTTAACCGAGCATTGCCGGACGATCTAAAGTTCTTACGCCGGTTGGCGAAAAATCCGGGCGCTCGATTCACATACAAGCCCGAGGTGGAGCAGGCCGACGTGCGTAGATCACAGTTCGCGTCCAAGACCGGCATCGCATCCGCGTTCTATTGCATGCTCCTGAGACGCGGCCCCGTGCTACTGAACGTCGATGGAAAGTCGCCCATCCCATTGGAACATTACACGGCAAGCTCAAATCGGAAAGACCGCCACCATATCTTCCCGCGTGCCGTGATGGCCGGACTACATCTGCGGGCGAAAGAATACAACAGCATCTGCAATATTTGCCTCCTGACCGCGGAAGAGAACAGGAAATTTGGTGTGCGCCGCCCGCGGAAATACTTCAGCGAATTGCGGGCCGAGACGACCTATTTCAAGGGCAAACTCGACCGCCACCTTATTCCCCACCGTCCTGGGGCGGGGATATGGGAGAAAGATACAAAGCGCGGATTCAAACGGTTCATGGCCGAGCGAACGGAGTGTGTCTGCCGGGAGCTTGAACGGGAGGCGGGGATTCGGCTTTTCCGCCGGGAAAGATAGGGTGGCCCTGTTGCAGCCCATCCTGGCGCCCGCCCCTCTGTATCCCCGAAAATGGCAATACGAGCCTGAGAGCACCCTAGTGGAGCGTTCCGCACAAATCTGCGGGTGGCGGAACAGCTTATGGCCTTAATGTCCGCCGCCGCAGGCCTCCAATCAGGACCTACGCCGGTAAATTATGGAGGAATGGCCCACTAGGCACACGGGCGGGATCCTCCCTCAGGTCAAATCAAGGCAATAATTGGGCCCGCGGTGAGCTTGATTGGTCCAAAGCGTGCGAACGCTTATCGAAAATCGTTATCATGGCGCATACGAAAAAGGAGGAGTTCTCCATGAAGGCATACACCTATTATATCCGAAAAGCCCGCAAGCTCGCGAATCGCTAACCAACCGATCACGATGGCAGTTGCCGCCCAGCATCGCATTTACTGCACAGTGCCGAATGCACCGGCCCACAATAAAATCCCTGCCAACTCTCACTCTTTGCTCAGCACACATTATTAACCCAACCTTCGCACTTCGGCACAAAAAAAGGCTATGGCGCTCAACCAGGGGCAAAAGTCTGTACAATAAACTCATGGTCCACTTAGTGACTTGGTTCCTCCCCATGCGTTGCCTGGGCCGCTTTGGCATCGGCGTAACTCTTCGGTGGCGGCTGTTGCGGAAGCTCCAGACCCAGCTTGATTAACAGTAACTGCTGTTCCGGTGCCGGTTCGGAATAACGCGGCATCACCAGGCATCTTCCGTCATTGACCGGCCGCAAAAGTAGGTCTGCACCGGAAGGGTTTTGAAAAACAAATACCACACGGCGCAACCGCCAAGGCCACTTAAATATTTTTTCACCCCAAAAAACCATCCAAAGTGCGAAGGCTGGGCTAGATCCAACACATGGAAGCCAGTTGCCTATCCGCGTAATCCGCGGTCTTTACCGTTTATTTTAAATTGCATACCGCGTACCGAGATTTCAGGGTGGATCCCTCTCAAGCGGCGGACGGTCCGGTGAGCCAAGATGGAAGACAGCGGTATTCAGTGTCACGCGGTGGACCGACCATAACCGTCGGCAACGGTGATGAAAAGCCGCCGCAGCACCGAAAATACTTATCAAGACTGAATTTACTGCCTAATACTGAACGTACCGATCAATACTGAACTTACCGCTCAATACCGTTTCCCGCCACCCCCGCGCCCTACAGCAGCGTGGTCATCGCCCATTGATCCGTGATCCGTGATCCGTGATCCGTGATCCGTGATCCGTGACCCTTGAAATCCCCCGCTGTTTGAAAACTAAATAACTTTCTGGATCGCACGGCCGTGTATCCAAAATCGCCGGGGGCCGCGTCCTATACTCTCAACGCGGCGCGCCAAAATCCTCCCGTTTAGCGTCGTCGCCCGGCGACGAGTGCGCCTGCCAACACCCCAACAATCTCAAACCCATCCTATCGGTATCCGCGTGATCCGCGTAATCCGCGGTTCAACCGCTTCGTGATCGCATGCAAAATATTCGCCGTGATTACGAATCCTCCGGAAAAATTCAAAATAACTTGGCCATCTTGGCCATGTTGGATAATACCCGCCAAAATCAACCACTTCCTCTACATGTCCAACTTGGCCACGTTGCCCCCGTAACTTGGACATCTTAGCCGCCTTGGCCACCTTGACATCTACATGCGAGGTCGTAACCAATCCAAAAAGAAGCACGGCCAACGCCGCCCGCGCTTCGCTTAAATAACAATCAACGCTGATCAATGAACAAATCCCCGAAGTCCCCGAACCTCACGCCTCCGATCCGTGATCTGTGACACCCGATAATCACAAGACGTAGCCGAGGCAAACGAAGGAATTTCAACAGGCAACTGACAAAATATAATGAAGTTAATCAACGCCCCATTTCGGCTGTCCCCTGTAACCAATAACCCGTAACTTAGGAGCCTGTCCAAGTAATGGCCGCGATTGCGATTACTCGGACAGGCCCCTGGGGCGCATCTGTGGCTAACGCCCTCCTTTATTCGTGTCGCGTCCTTTGGTCAGCTTCCCGCCTCACCTCTCGTATCGGCGTAATCCGCGTAATCCGCGGTTCATTCCCGTCGCATATATGGCCCCGTTGCGTTTTTTGGAGCATAACCCGAAGTATCGCAATCCAGGCCCCTATATAAAAACTCCGCATTTCCTTATAATCTCGGTATGTTAACGAAGCGCATAATTCCGTGTCTTGATGTCGATGCCGGCCGGGTGGTTAAAGGTGTCAAGTTTTTTGATCATGTGGATGCCGGTGATCCGGTGGAGCAGGCTCTTTTTTATGACCAGTGCGGGGCTGATGAGCTGGTGTTTTATGATATTACCGCCAGCCATGAGGGCCGGCAGATTATGGTCGATGTGGTGCGGCGCGTGGCCGATAGTGTGTTCATGCCGATAACCGTCGGCGGGGGCATTCGTACGCTGGATGATGCGACGAGCTTAATTCAAGCCGGCGCGGAGAAAGTCAGTATTAATTCCGCAGCAGTGAAAGACCCGGATCTGATATCCCGTATTGCCCGAAAATTCGGGCGCTGTGCGACGGTTTTGGGACTGGATGCTAATAGAGTAAAAAAACCTGACGGCCGCGAATTTTGGGAAGTGTTTGTGAATGGCGGGCGCGTGGGTACAGGGCGTGAAGTTCTGGCCTGGGCCAAAGAGGCCGAGGCACGCGGAGCGGGTGAAATTGTACTCAATGTCATGAATTCGGACGGCACACTGGAAGGGTATGACATTGCCATGACCCGTGCCGTCAGCGAGGCGGTCCACATTCCTGTGGTAGCCAGCGGCGGTGCCGGTAAGCCGGAACATTTATTCCAAGTGCTCACAGACGGGAAAGCGGATGCGGCTCTGGCGGCATCGATTTTTCATTTCCGTACATGGTCGGTGCCGCAAGTGAAAGACTATCTGGCAAAACATGGGGTTCATGTACGCTTAACACCGGAGTTACAAAATGCTTGACAGCGTGCTTGTATGGATTGAAAAAAACCGCGCGTTGTGGATGCATGATCTCAAGGAGTTCCTAGCGATTCCCAGTGTTTCCGCCAAGCCGGAGCATAAAGGAGATATTCAGGCGGCTGCGGAATGGGCGGCATTTTATCTGCGCGGTGCAGGGTTGCATGCCACGCTGGTAAAAACCGCCGGGCACCCGTGTGTGCTGGCCACCACACCGGACGGCCTGTGTCGGCCTGATGCCCCGCACATTTTGTTTTATGGCCATTACGATGTTCAACCCGCCGAACCCTTGGAACTTTGGAACTCTCCGCCGTTTACCGCCACGATACGAGACGGCAAGATTTTTGCCCGTGGTGCCAGCGATGACAAAGGACAGGTATTTTGCCATCTGGCGGCCCTGGCGGCCTGGAAACAGATCGCTTATGAACTGCCGGTTCGCCTGACCGTGCTGCTGGAGGGTGAGGAGGAAATCGGTTCGCCGAATTTACGAGCCGTCATTGCGGAAAATGCGGACCGCCTGGCTTCCGCATCCACGTTGATCATCAGCGATTCATCGCAGTTTGCACGCGGTGTACCCGCCATCACCACGGGCTTGCGCGGGCTGGTGTATTACCAGATGACCGTAACGGGTGCCAATACGGATTTACATTCCGGCGTGTATGGCGGTGCGGTGGCCAATGCCGCCAATGCTTTAAGTAATATTCTCGGTCAATTGCATGATAAACAGGGACGGGTGACCATTCCGGGTTTTTATGATCAGGTACAAGTGCCGGATGCGGCCTTACGGGCGATGTGGAAAACCTTGCCGTTTGATGAAAAACAATTCGCGCAGGAATTGGCCGTTGAAGAATTGGTGGGCGAAAGCGGTTTCACCACACTGGAGCGCCGCTGGTGCCGGCCGACACTTGATATCAACGGTTTAACCAGCGGCTATCAGGGTGCAGGAGCCAAAACCGTTTTGCCCGCTACAGCGTCGGCAAAGCTTTCCATGCGGCTGGTGCCGAACCAGGATGCCGTCAAGATTGCCGAGGCCTTTGAAAGCTGCATTCATCAGATCACACCTGCTGGCGTCCGGGTAAAACTGGAACGCCTAAGCGCCTCACCGGCGGCACTGACACCGGAAACGTCGCCCGCCATTGCGGCAGCCGTAGAAGCCTGCGAAGAAGGCATGGGAAAAAAGCCTGTCTTTGTGCGCGAAGGCGGCTCGATACCGGTGGTGACATGGTTCAAGGAGATGCTGGGCATTGATTCGGTTTTACTGGGCTTCGGCCTGCCGGATGATAATCTTCATGCCCCAAATGAAAAACTGGATGTAGACTGCTTCTACGCCGGCATTCGCACGGCCGCCGCACTTTATGACCGGCTGGGGAGCTTATCCAAATAATCGCCGGGTTGTGATGGCGTAATCCCTGACATCTTGGAGGAGCATGGCGTCAGAGAGCACCGTGGTGACAACCCGGTGGCTGGCTTGCGACAATGGATCAACCACCGAACTACCATCCGGTGGTCAAGAAGTAGCCGCGACGATGGCACCCACGAGACAGATACTACAGCTCAACCATGGAAGGGAAAATAGCACGCCGCCGTTGCTGCGTCACGGCTTTTTTTTGTATACATTAAGGCCGATTTTTTCTTCTCGGTCCGGTACGGTTACATTGCCTTCGGTGGAGGCAATGATAATGGTCTTGCCGGACGCGGACGGTCCAAATTGTTTACTCAAATCCACCTTGATGGTAAGGATATCGCCTTCAACTTTGAAATCCACATTTTTCATCCCATTCTCCTTTGCGGTTTGCGGCCACTATAGAATAAATTCGACCTGTAATATACCGGACAGAGCGCGAGAGCGACAGTAGCAGTAGCAGCCGAACTAGGGGAGAACTCCCGGAGGGCACAGGCGTGTGCTGGACCGCCGGCAGATTCGGCGGCTTTGGGACATTTCGATGCAACACGTGGGGATCGGGAATATTGCCCCATTTTCCCGAATTGGGCGCTTGCGCGAAACAGAGGCAGGATGTATCATTGATTGGATCCCGGTGGACGATGTGGGGTTAAATAGGATGTACCGCACCCTCCAGCCGATGCAGGAGACATTCAATGAGCGTGATATGGATGAATGGCAAACTGGTGGCACCGGAGCAGGCCAGCGTGAGTATTTTTGACCATGGGGTGCTATATGGCGACGGCGTATTCGAGGGGCTGCGACAATACAGCGGCCGGGTGTTCCGCCTGGCGGATCATATCAAACGACTCTACGCCTCGGCCCGGGCGATTCGCCTGGATATTCCCTATCGTGCCCCAGAGCTTAACGCTGCCATCCATGAGACGCTCCAAGCCAATAAACTAACGGATGCTTATATTCGGCTGGTGGTAACACGCGGCAGCGGATCATTGGATATTTCCCCCGCCAACTGCGGCACCCCGGGCGTATTTATTATCGCGGGGCGCATTGCCATGTACAGTGAGGAAACATACCGCCATGGCATGGCCATTATCACCGCCAGCACCCCGCGGATCGCGGCGGCGGCGCTATCCCCACGTATTAAGAGCCTGAATTATCTTAATAATATTCTGGCGAAATGGGAGGCCATTGACGCCGGCGTTGCCGAAGCGGTGATGTTAAATCATCTGGGATTTGTTTGCGAATGTACTGCGGATAATATTTTTATTGTTCGGGACGGGCAGTTAATTACACCCGCCGAGGAAAGCGGAATTCTGCTGGGCGTCACGCGCGGCGTGGTGTTGGAACTTGCCGAAACCGCGGGGATTCCCACACGGCAGACCAATTTAACCCGATATGACCTGTACACAGCGGACGAATGCTTCCTCACCGGCACGGGGGCGGAAATTGTTCCGGTGGTCAGCGTGGATAAGCGATCCATCGGTGACGGAAAACCCGGGGCCATGACCCGTCAACTCACCGACGCATTTCATCAGTATGTTCGCACGCAATAATCTCGTGCCAGGTATGGCGGCAGCGAGGAGCGCACGAAATTCGCGACTTCAGCCGTCAACGGTTTCAAGCTTGGCGTAACTGAGCATCAACGTGCGGCGGCCCGATGCCTGAAAATTTATTTCAACACGGTAATCTCCACCAACTTCATCAACGCCTTCAACCCGGCCGATACCGAATTTGGCGTGGCGTACCAGCGTGCCCCGGCGGAAACGGGTATTGCCAACCGCCGGTGATTCCTGCACCGGTCGTGCGGCCGGCCGTCCCTGCCCCATCGGAGAATATCCGCGCGGGGCGTGATAGCTGGCCCCATCACGAAACCCCGGGGAGCCTGCGGGGCGTTGAAGAATGGTGAGGTCCACAACGTCCAGACAATCATCAGGAATTTCAGCGAGAAAGCGCGATGGATTTTTCGCTTCACTGCGGCCCATCATCGTGCGATACGCGGCGCGGGTTAAAATCAGGTGTTTCATCGCACGCGTAATACCGACAAAAGCCAGCCGACGCTCCTCTTCCAAATTCATTTCCGCCGCGTTTGAGCCGAACATGCGCTGATGAGGAATTAACCCGTCTTCCATGCCGACCATAGCGACAACCGGAAACTCCAGGCCCTTGGCGGCGTGGAGCGTCATCAGCGTGACGGCCGCGTTCTGGTCCTTCATGCGGTCTGTATCAGAAACCAGCGTGACTTGGGTGAGATATTCCTGCAGGCTGCCGCCGGGATTCTGGCGGTCAAATTCAGCGGCGACATTGACAAGTTCCAGGATATTGGCGTTGCGCTGTTCATCGTCTTCGCCGGAACCGGACTTGATGAGTTTCATCCCTGATTGCTCAATGACCGCCTCCATTATTTCAGCAACCGGTATTACCGAGGAAACATCAGTTTCAGCCAGCGATGAATTATCTGCAAAATCCACAGATGCTTCGGGTATCTCAAAATTTGAACCGGCTGCATCGGATGCACTACCATCGGCGGCCAAGAGCGGATCAAATAGAGGGTCGAACGGGGCATCTTCTGCGGCTGGGCCATTAGCGGAAGCATTCCCATCAATGAAATCGTCATTGGCGGAAAAATCGAACATCCCGGATGCAGATTCTGCGGGTTCCCCAGATTCCGCAGAATTTACACTGCCAGCATCATTTTGCTCAGCAATTCCCGGGGATGAACGGACAAATTCCTTTCGCCAGGAATCAATCATTGCGGCAAATCTGCGAGAGGCTTCGCCGGCGCGTTTGGGAAGTCCCTCAATGCTTTCCGCCCGGCGGCAGGCTTCCATCAGCATAAGTCCATGTTCATTGGCGTAGCCGGCCAGACGAGCCACGCTGGTAGACCCGATGGATCGCGCGGGTACATTAATCACGCGTTCCAGACTGATATTGTCTTCCGGCGTGGTGATCAGACGCAGGTAGGCGATTATGTCCTTGACTTCCCTGCGGCCGTAGAATTCTGTGCCACGGATGATCTGGTATGGCACGCCGGATTTCATCAAGGCATCTTCCAGTACCCGGGTCATCGCGTTGATGCGGTACATCACGGCCATTTTCTCCCAGCCGATGTTCTGCTGATCATGAAATTCCTTAAGGCGTTTGACCAGTTCCTGAGCCTCGGCATGTTCATCGGCGCAGACCAGAGCCAGAATTTTAGGACCGGTTTCATTTTCGGTCCAGAGATCTTTGTTTTTCCTGGCTATATTGTTGGAGATCAAGGCAGACGCCGCTTTGAGAATTATTTTGGTGCTGCGGTAATTCTGCTCGAGCAGCACGACCTTAGCGTTGGGAAAAAATTGCTCAAATTCCAGAATATTGGACAAATTGGCCCCCCGCCATCCATAAATGGATTGATCCGGATCGCCGGTGACGCAGATATTTTTATGGCTCATGGCCAGCATGTGAGCAATGACAAACTGGGCGTGATTCGTATCCTGATATTCATCAATGAGGATATAGCGAAACCTTTCCTGCAACTGGGTTCGCACATCGGCATGATCGCGCAGCATAACGGCGGTTTTAAAAAGAAGGTCGTCGAAATCGACGCCTTTGTTTTCGTTCATCAGTTGCTCATACGCCATGTAGGCACGGGCGATGTTACGATCATTAAACATGGTGGCGGTTTTACTGAACGCCTCAGCGGATTTGAGTTTACTTTTGGCATCACTAATAGCGCTTAGCACACGATCAGGTTTCATGGAATCCGGGGAAAGGCCGGCTTTTTCCATGGCTTGCTTAACCAGTTTAAGCTGATCGGACGTGTCCATAATATTGAAATTAGGAGCCAGGCCCATTACCGGAGCATATTCTCGCAGAAGCCGGGCGCAGAGGCTGTGAAACGTCGCCACAGTTACGCCACGGGAAAGTCGCGGGGGCATGGCGCGCAGCAAGTCCAGCGTGCGATGCCGCATTTCTCCAGCGGCCTTATTGGTAAATGTGACCGCCAGAATATTCCATGGAGGAATGCCGTTGGCAGCCATGTATGCAATTCGGCGGGTAATGGTGCGGGTTTTGCCCGAACCGGCGCCGGCCAATACCAGCAGCGGCCCGTCGATGTGGGAAGCGGCCTCACGCTGCGGCGGTGTTAAACCTTCAAGAATTTCATTCGCATCAACCGACATCCAAGAACCTCAATTACGTTCATCCACTGGCCATAGGCACAGGATAAAACTGTTACTATACACCAAGCGGACACGATGGCGAATCCAAGATTTTTCCAGGAGCCTTTCCGAGAAATCGCCGGGGTGCGACAGCGTGATTTTTTACCTCTCGGAAGAGCGTCGCGGCATAGAGCGCCGTGGTGACAACCCGGTGGTTGGTTGGCGGCACTGGTTCAACCACCGGATTTATCTTCCGGGGTTTTTTCCGGTTCAGAGCGGGGCGATTCCGGCGGCAGCAAATGAAATAACTCTTGAATGGCACCGGCAAGGTGAATGCGCCGGTGGTGAACTTCCTGTGTCGTTAATTCCGTCACCGGCACATGAAGAATTTTCCCCACGAGCCGATGGGCCATTTTACGAACAGCCTGCTTTTGTGATTCGCTAAACTCCGGATTGGCAGCCAGAAGTGCATCCAATTCCTGATCGCTGATTTGCCGACAGTGGTGATACAGCGCCTTGACCACGGGGCCGGTGTTACGCGCCGCAAGAAAATGCATGAAATCCGCGATATGGCGTTGGATAATTTCGCGGCTCAAGTCCACTTTGGCCCCGCGTTGGCCCCGATTATTTTGGGCCACGCGTTCCAGGTCGTCGATGTTATAAAGATAAACATTACCCAGTCGTGCAACTTGGGAATCCACATCGCGGGGTACCGCGATATCCACAATCACCAACGGGCGATATTGCCGGGCTTTCATCAGCGGTTTAAGCATTTCGGTGGTGATAACCGGCACGGGTGAGCCGGTGCTGGTTAGCACAATGTCCGCGGCGGTTAATAGCTCATGGAGGCGGGAAAAATCAGCGGACTCCAGACGATACCGCCCCGCCATTTCGGCGCTTTTCTCGGCCGTGCGGTTGGTGACAATCGTACGGCCCGGATGCACTGCCATCAGGTGTTGCAACATGAGAGCTGCCATTTTCCCCGCACCGACCAGCAACACGGTCTTATCATTAAAGCCATCGAACACCCCGCGCAGCAAATCTACCGCGACACTGGCGACCGACACATGGCCATCCCCCAAACCAGTCTGTTCATGCACGTCTTTGGCGGCGGCAAAGGACCGCTGAAATAGCGCATGAAATACAGGCCCCACCGCCTGAACCGCAGCCGCCCTTTGATAGGCATGTTTCACCTGACTGAGAATTTGCGTTTCCCCCAACACCAGAGAATCCAGAGAACTTACTACGTTAAATAAATGTTCCACCACAGCCTGCTGCTGCATGCGATAAATGCTGCCACCGGCTTCCGCGGAAGCGACGCCTCGGTTATCGGCAAGAAATGCAACCAGTTCATCGGCCGTGGGTAGCGGGCTGCCATGTGGGGCGGCGTAAAGTTCCACGCGGTTACAGGTGGAAATAATGATCACTTCGGAAGATGGGAAGCGTTGCTTAAAGGCCAGCAGTGCCTCTTCCGCGGCCTGATCGGAAAAGGCCAGAGCCTCCCGCAGGCGCACCGGTGCCGTGCGATGGTTCAGCCCCACCATCAGGACGGATGTTTCAGATGGAATAATATTTTCCATAAGCGAGCTTACAAAACCTTTATAACATGAGGGCGAAAACCGTCATCAGTAAAGCAAATCCAATAATACTTAACCAGGCGCATCGCGCGCCACGCAAGATCGGTACAAACCGCATATTTAATAGCGATCCATACACCAGCCAAACCACGGCGGTCAATAAAACCTTTGGAGAAAAATACCAGTGCCTTCCCATGAGCTGCGGGTCACGAACCGCCCGAAAAATGCCGGTAATGGCCGCCAGCGTCAACAACGCAAACCCCAGCACAATAGCGTGACGGGTAAATTTTTCTATCGAGGCTAAGGAGGGTAAAGCAAATAAGTCCCATCCAGCCTGCCCCCGCTTTTTCAACCGGCGGTCGGCCAGTAGATAAGTAATTCCTCCCACACACCCGGCCGCAAAGCTTGCGGTACCCAGCAGTACACTGGCAATGTGTGCGGCCACCCATGGATTATGCGCACCAAAATGCTTTACTCCGGAAAGGCCCAGCACAATTCCCAGCACCATCAACGCAAAAATCATGGGAAGTAAAAAGGTGGCCAAGGCCCACAAATGACGCGTCCAGCGCAAATAGGCCCAAAGCAGAGATAACACCAGTCCCAA
Organism: Planctomycetota bacterium; assembly: GCA_021805985.1. Lineage (GTDB taxonomy): Bacteria > Planctomycetota > Phycisphaerae > WQYP01 > WQYP01 > JAMDCX01. Next base: position 21,114 of record JAJZDN010000007.1, read on the forward strand.
CAGCAAAAATGCGTCAAAATAATCTGACAAGGGCAACGTGATACGGTGGGCGTCAACCATGCGGCTAATCAACAAAAGCGTGGTTAGAAATACGCCGTTGCCCACCGCCCAATTGGGGGAAATGGGCACGGTGCTTTTAACCGATGCATTCTGCAAGGCAGCGCGCCGCCGGCCGGATATCTGGAATTGCAGCCAGAAGGCGGCGAGAAACGACAACGCCGCTCCGCTGGCAGCCGCAAACTGTAAAACTGTCAGATGCGTGTATGGTTCTATAGAACTGGACATGATCTACTAAACCCTCGGTTCCGTTGCCGGATCGGCAAGCGTGGCGGACGGATTCATGGCTTCCGTCAGCCACTGCTGGAAAAGTTTTTCGGCCTCTGTTTCCCCGGCTTTCCGGAGCGTATCCCGCATGAGCTCACCGGATAGCCGCTGCAAAAGCTTGCGGCGAAGCTCGACATCGGAAACCTGCTGCAACACTTCCCTTCGCCACCCTGCGGATAACTGTATCTGCTGGATGAGCACAGGATCCATGGAGTGCGTCAGTTGCCGCGCCAACTTTCCGGATAAGCCCGGAGATGCACCACCGGAAGTTACCGCCAAAGTCACGGGACCGCAACGTTGGACTGCAGGACCAATAAAATCACCAGCCAGCGGCATATCGCACCGGCAACACAGTATCCCCCGCGCAACGGAATCAGCATAGATCCTCGCATTTACTGACTCATTATTCGTTGCGGCAAATACGATAGCCCAGCGGGCGGCCCCTGGAAGGGCCAGACAGTCCGTCTCATAGGCTGACGTGATACATTGCACCGCCGACAACGCCGCAAAATCCGGATGGAATTCCAGGCTCACTACCGTCACCAGCGCCCCAGCGGCTAGGAGACCTTCCGCTTTACGCAAGGCAACCGCCCCGCCGCCGACGATCAGCACCGGTCTTGCATTGAGCCTGAGAAATATGGGGTAAACGTCATCCATTATTGCTCTATTTTAGCAAAAAGAGGTCTGTATGTCTTATGTGGATTAGCAAGCGCTTATTTGAAGCCCTGGGGGCCGCCAGATTTAAAATATTTTTTCTCAATAGCCGTGGTTAGATCAATTCCATGGATATTGGCCAACGTGCAAAGCCACGCCACGACATCGGCAAATTCCTCTTCCTGATTGGCCCGATCATTGCCTTGTAACGCGGTGGCTAATTCACCAACTTCTTCGATCAGCCACATGAATGTCGGTGCCGAGCCGCGTTGAATATCCCGGGCGGAATATTTATCACGAATATGATCTTGAAATTGTTGAATGGTGAGATTTTTGGACATTTTTTACCTTTCATTGCTTTAGCATCTGTGCTCTACCCGTCATTCGCCTGCACCACTACGGTCCGCGCCAGGATGTCGCCAATGCGCTGACGATCCGGCGATACGAACATGAATACGAGCACCACTATGGCGATTAACTCGGGAATGCGAAATAAATTCCGCGTCAGCAACGCGACAAATCCGGGGCGCTGGCCTGTTAAATCCACCACGCGAAGTCCCAGAATCCACTTCCCCAAAGACCGGGCGAAAATCAGTTCCCCCACAGTTACGTGTAGTTCATAAATCGCCAGGAGCCACAAAAACTGTGGAGACTGCAGCAGTTTTTGGGGATTAAACAACAAGTCCAATGACGCGCCGGCCATTTTTACCCAATCTTGCCGTGAATACAGATGAAACACCAGCATAACAATCAAGGCAGAGAGCGCTAAATCTATGGCGGCTGCACCGAACCGGCGGTACAGTCGTGCCACCTTGAATTCGGCACTGACTTTAAGCGCACCAAAGGGTTCCTTGCGTCGCCAAACAGATAATGCCAGAAGCACAATCAGAGCGGCAAAAATGATACGTTCATAAGCACCCGGAGCCGGGGGTAATGTCGCCAGGGGAGCAATACTTTCCGGGCCTTGCAGTAATTTGCCGGAAAGGTTGAATGTATATTGTGAAAGCTTTTGGCCCTGCTGACGCAGAAGAATCGCAAAGCAATCGCCATCCCGCCCCATGGCTATGTCAGCAAAGGCACTGCCGACAATGGCCGATACCAGAGGCTTAGTCCAAGGCGTCAACTGAATTTTTCCGCCCGCTGACACGCGTAAGGCGTTAATAGTCGTTCGCCCGGCGACGCCGGAAGAACTCCACGCCAAAACGCCTTGGCGGCCAAACTGTACACCAAGAATTCCGTGTGCGGCGTGGCTGAGCGGAATTGATGGCAGCAGTTCCCAATTCGGGTGGGCCGCGGTGAAATTCATGGCTTGCACAGAGAGAATGTGTCCGCCTGTTAAGTGGAACAAGATCAACTGATGACTGACGACCATGAGTACCATTCGGCCGGTGATCAGGGAATTTGAGAAAACAGCAGGCAAAGCGGGTGTCGGGAGCACAGACCAATGATTGTTATGAAGTTTCAGAAAATGCCAGGCAGGCACAGCTTTTGGCACTCCCGCAGGCATTGTGGCTGCTGGTGCGTGCACCGGTTTCAGGGAACCTGGCATTCCGTCGGCCAGAGTATGCACCCGGGCAAGAATCCGCTGCGCGGGCGAAACCTCAGGTTTTTCTGCGCTGGCTGCTGTGCCGTAAGTCAGAAGATAAACATCTCCGTTCACGCTGGCTGCGGCCACGGGCGAAAAGTCGCCGGGCATTGTTGGCAGGCTTATGGATTCCTTACGCCCAAAACAAACCCCATATCCATGTTGGAAAAACAGGTAAATACCCTGCTTCATACCGCCGCTGTCCGGATTTTCTGTCGCCACGGCGCATAGAGGAACACCCGTAAAGTGGCCCGCTGAGATTTGCCGCCAGAGGGCGGCGTTGCCATGCCGGGCATTGAGGGCGTGAGACAATAATTCAAATTGTGCCTGGGGAGTAGGCTTGATGCGTTGGGCGGGAACGGCCAGCCATAAATGTTCTTTGCTGCCGGCTGCCAGGAGCCGAGGCACTGCGATAACGCGCGGAACAGACGTTTTTTTAGCAATGGGCACTGGGGCGGTACTGGCTGGAAGCGCCGACAGCATGCCCCCGCTAGTCGCCAAAATCGCTCCGATTGCGAAGGATACCAATAGACCAATACAGTTGACGGAATTTCTCATGCACCTATTTTAGGGCTGACGGGCAAACTTCGCGACTGGACCCGACAAAGATATGGGTATCCGGAGTTTACGCAGCCCATAATTGGTATATCATGGTCAAGCATGAGCGAGTCATTTACAACAACGCGCTTGCGCCGGCTGCGGCGCGGCAGCATTCTTAGAGATATGCTGGCGCAAACCACCCTTGCCCCCACCCATTTTGTCGCGCCGCTGTTTGTACGAAGCGGGCAGGGTATTCGCCGGCCCATTCTCAGCATGCCGGGGCAGTTTCAGCTTTCCCCGGATATGGCGTTGGAGGAACTCTCGGACATGGCAGCGCGCGGCATAAAAGCGTACCTGCTTTTTGGCGTGGTGGATGCCGAGGATAAAGATGAATCCGGCAGTCATGCGCATGATCCGAACAATGCGGTCTGCACGACGTTGCGGCTGGCGCGTGATGCAGGAATAAACATGCTGGCAATAACGGATTTATGCTATTGCGAGTACACCAGCCACGGTCATTGCGGACCGCTGACGCAGGGTACGGACAAAACTTCCCGGCGCAAAACTGACAAATTCACGACATCCAAGCGTAGCAAAACATTATCCGTGCCTCTTGCCACGGTGGATAATGACGCCACGATCGCACAGCTGGGCCGGCAGGCGGTACTGCACGCCCGGGCCGGCGCGGATATGGTGGCACCGTCCGGCATGATGGATCATGCGGTTGCCGCCATTCGTGCAGCGCTTGATTCCGCAGGTTTTCCCGACACATCCATACTTAGCTATGCGGTAAAATATGCCAGCGGGTTTTACGGACCGTTTCGCGAAGCGGCTGAATCACCGCCGCAGTTTGGGGATCGGCGGGGTTATCAGATGGATTTTCGCCGTGATTCGCGTGAAGCTGTGCGCGAGGCCCTGTTGGATGTCGGCGAAGGTGCCGATATGGTCATGGTTAAACCGGGCATGGCCTATCTGGATATACTTTCGGCGGTCAGGCAGGCCGTTGATGTGCCCTGTGCCGTGTATCAGGTAAGCGGGGAATACGCCATGTTTAAAGCGGCGGCGCAGGCGGGCTGGATTGATGAAAAACAGTGCGTTCTAGAAATGATGCACGCCTTTCGACGGGCGGGAGCCGCCTTTATTATTACCTACTACGCCTCGGAAATTGTTGAATGGCTTAGCCAATAGACACAGCCGACACAGAGCCGACAGGGCCGACATGGCCGTTGACTTTTCTTCGGGTACCGGCTATAAATTAAATCAGATTGGAAAAACGGGAAACCTTTAACCATGAAATTTAATTTAAACAACCTCCTGGCTCTGGCACTAAGTGAAGGAATTACCGGTCGCTCTTAGGGTTGTTTTTTATAAAAAAGATTGAAAAACCCTGCGAGTGACCCTCGCGGGGTTTTTTTATGGCATAATTTAGAAACGTTTTTTAGGAGCCTTTTCCATGGACACTGGCACGAACCATTCGTCTGAAACCATCAGTTCCGAAAACAAACCGCAGGTGCTGATATTTGACACAACATTGCGCGATGGCGAACAGTCGCCGGGAGCGTCGCTGAATTTGCCGGAGAAACTGGAGATTGCCCACGCCCTGGAAAATCTGGGCGTCGATATTATTGAGGCAGGATTTCCGATTACCAGTCCGGGAGATTTTGAGGCGGTCAGGGCGGTAGCTTCGGAAATTACCAACGCGACGGTTGCGGGACTCGCCCGCTGCACCGAGCGCGATGTGCGCCGCGCCGGCGAAGCGGTGGGCAAGGCCGCGCGCGGGCGAATTCATATTTTCCTGGCTACCAGCAAAATTCACCGCGAATTCAAGCTCAAGAAGGCCAAAGAAGAAATTATCCGTCTTACCGTTGAGAATGTGAAATTGGCCCGCCAATATGTTTCGGATGTGGAATTTTCCCCCGAAGACGCCAGCCGCACAGAACTGGATTTTCTCGCGGAAGTGGTTCATGCCGCCATTGAAGCCGGCGCTACAACCATCAATTGTCCGGACACGGTGGGCAACGCAACACCCGCGGAATATCGGGCGATGTTTGAATATCTTCTGAAACATGTGCCGGGTGCGGCGAATGTTATTTTCAGTTCCCATTGCCACAATGATTTGGGTTTGGCGGTAGCGAATTCATTGGCAGCGGTAGCTGGCGGAGCGCGGCAAATTGAATGCACGATCAACGGCATCGGCGAACGGGCGGGAAATGCCGCATTGGAAGAGGTGGTCATGGCAATGCGAACGCGGCCGGATCAATATCCGTTTGCTACGCGCATTAACACGCGACGGTTGGTACCGTGCTCTCGGCTGGTCAGCAGTTTGACCGGCCTGCATGTGCAACGGAACAAAGCCATTGTGGGGGAAAATGCGTTCGCGCACGAAGCCGGGATTCATCAGGATGGGATCCTGAAAAATCGCAGCACCTATGAAATTATGGCACCTGCGGACGTGGGCTGGGTACAAAATAAGCTGGTATTGGGCAAACACAGCGGCCGCCACGCGTTTCGGCAGCGATTGGAAGAATTAGGCCATTCTCTGGATGAGGCAGCCCTGGACCGGGCATTCGCGGCGTTCAAAGTACTTTGCGATAAGAAAAAAGAAATCTATGATGAGGATTTGGAAGCGCTCGTCGATGAGCAATTGAAAACCGAACGGGCATTGTTCCAACTCAAAAGCCTGCAGGTGATGGCTGGCACATACGGAGTGGCAACCGCAACGGTTACGCTGGTGGACAGCAGCGGCGCGGAAATTACCGACGCGGCCACGGGCGATGGACCGGTCGATGCCATGTTCGCAACCATTCAGCGATTGACAAAAATTTCGGCGACGCTGGACTCCTTTCAGGTGCGCAGCATTACCGGTGGCCGCGAGGCCCAAGGCGAAGTATCCGTGGAACTCACACACAGCAATCGCAAAGTCCGCGGCCGAGGGTTCAGCACGGATATTCTTGAAGCTTCCGCAAAAGCCTATCTGGCGGCCATTAACCGTATTCGGACGATGAATGAGCGAACCGTCGGTCAGGCGTCGTCGCTGGAGGCGTAGGATATCATGCTGACCGAGATTAATTTGCAGCAGGCACTCCGTGCCCCTCCGGCACGAGCGTTAGAGAAACTGGGGGAACTTTACGCCCAGCTCGACCGCGATATTGCCATCCGTCAACCGATCTGTAATACCAGCGGGCGCTGCTGCAAATTTGAAATATGGGGACACAGGCTCTATGTCAGTACGCTGGAGTTGGCGGCATTCGTGCACTTTACGCAGTTGGATCAACCAAGCGGGCCGCCGGCTGATGCCAACACCGCGATAACTTTTCCCCTGCCGCTTTATCAGGAAGACCGCCAGTTCATTCCTGGATGCCCATGGCAAATTGACGGCTTATGCACAGCGCGCTCCGGACGCCCCTTGGGGTGCCGAATTTATTTCTGTGATACGACAGCCGAATCCTGGCAACAGGAACGTTACGAATATTATCACAAACAAATTACCGCCCTGCATGAAGCATTTGAAATTCCCTATCGCTATATGGAGTGGCGGCAGGCACTGGCTCTCTTGGCACTATGAAGCCGCACCACCAGCACAACTGGCGGCTTTATGAGATGGCCCGCACGACGGATGATCACGTCGATGGGCCTGCGGAAAACACGTGTCTACCGCGGATCCACACCCTTTGCGGCAACGGTGCCTCGCGCACCAGATAATCGCAAACGGCGGCGGATGAAGCGAACATTTCTTTAGCAGCAGGTAATGCAAGAATGTCTGCGGCATACCCGGGTGCGAGCCGACCAATCCGCGAACCTAAGCCCAGCGCTGCAGCCGGTTCAGCTGTAATCATACGCCAGAGGATTTGCGAAGGAATCGATGGATCATTGCGATACAAAAACTGCGCCTCGCGCAGGAGAGATAAATCCGGATTGCTGGCCAGGGAATCTGTGGCCAGGCATACGCTGATGCCGCGCTTTTGCATGGCCTGCCACGGATGCGGTGTCACAGCGTCATGGCCGAAATAATTCCGCGTACGGGGGCAATAGGCCACCACCGCACCACTGCCCGCCAGGATATCCAATTCGGTATCATCCGCGTAATTCACATGCGCCAAGATCACCGGTATGCCGGCATTAAATAAACCGTAATGCTGTGCCCAGTGGATCGGCCCATTGTCAAACGGTGGAATCTGATCATCCAACAAATCCATGTGTCGCATGAGCATCCAACTCTTACCCAGTGGGCCGGAGAAATCTCTTAAAAAGTCGCGCTCTTCCCGCAGTTCCGCCAAGTGCATGGAGAGCGGCACGTGGTGTTCCCGGGCCGCGGCAACAATCTTTTGAAGGGCCAGCCCCTCAACAGAATACGGTGCGTGCGGTGAAAGGCCGATGGACATTAAATTTTCAGCTTCCGGCTGGTTCAGCGCGGCTGCCAGGCGGCCGTCAAGATACTTCCGTGACCTCCCCAGTGCCGTAAGTTCTCCAAAGCTGACGATGCCAAGCGGAGATTCTCTTTGTAAGGCGGGGCGCACAATAGGATGCTGGCGACTAGTATCCCCCACTGTGGTGACGCCGAAACGGATACTTTCCTGCGCACCGGCTAAAGCGGATTGAGAGAATATTTCCTCCGCGTCCCCGATAGATGGATAGGCCGCGATAAGTTGTAATACCCAATTTGGAAAATCAGCAGGCCCCGGAATTTTCCCAGCTAGAAAGCTTAGTTCAAGATGCGTGTGAGCATTGACAAAGCCGGGCGTGAGCACGCAAGAATCAACATGCACTTCGGGAAGACCGGGAAATTGTTCGAGGATTTTAGACCGCTGATGGCAAGCTTGAATGATTCCGTCAATAACGGCTATCGCTGCATCCATGATCAGAGTGTGACTGTCCGCCAGTAGCGCGGGGGCCGAAAGCACAAACGAATTGTGATCCGTTGTGGAAGCAGTCATACACACTCCACGCCCACTGGCATTCTCAGGCTATTGCAGCCGCCCCACCGCCCATTGATACAGCGCGATGATAACCTGGTCTTCCCAGCCATTGACGTTGCCGCGATAGTGATTGACCATAATGGAGAAAACAAAATGACGGTGCGGCAGAAACATATATCCGCTGATGGTGGAAGCACCGGTCACGTGACCGTCCTTAGCGCGGATAAAGCGGCGGATTCCGGAACCGCGCAGGCGGTAAATCAAGGTTCCATGGCCGGGGCGGGCCAGCGAGTGCATGAAAACGCTGCCATCCGGTTCGGAGGCAATATGTGCAAGAACCGCGGTAAATGCCGCCGGTGCCACATGATCATGATGCGACAGCCCGGAACCATCCACCATGGTGACCCACTTCCCGGGAACCCCAAGCGTGGCCAGGTAGGCCTTTACGGCTTGATCACCATTGTGCCAGCTTCCGGGTTGGCCGGTGGCGTCATGCCCCAGAAGCTTGCATAAGCACTCGGCCATTAAATTAATGCTGTCGGTATTGGCGCGATGAAGAATCGCAGTTAGCGGCGTTTCATACGTTGCTAATAAGACAGGTTGAACATGTTGCCGCGCTGCGATGACGGATAAGGGTGCCCGCACCACGTGTCCGGAAATGGTGATCCCCTGATTGATCAAGGATTGCCGCAGCACATTTCCAGTGTATAGACCCGGATCATGGATGGTGACCTGCATAGGATATTGCCCGGTCTGTCGGACCGTTCCATGCATATAGAAATGGTTGTTTCCACGGGAGCGCCACAACCATGCGCTTTGCGGGCCGCGCCGGGCGGCAATGGTCACAGGTGTATACGGGGTATCGGGAGTAAGTGATACGCCAATGCTGCCGTTGTTATTAACTACCGGCACCCATTGTACGCAATTCATGGCGAAGTTAAGCCCCCCCACCGAGGCCTCGTACCAGTCCAGCCGCTGTCCGCCGCCTGGCCACAACGGATTAACAAAATGATGATTGAAAATGTAATCATCAATATATATATTATGGAAGCTTTTTTCGCCCATCGCCTTGAGATGACGCGCCCAATTATCAAAGGCGGTTGTCACTTTCCAGCCGACCTGCTGACAGAGCACCGGATCGCCCAGCGCCGGATCACCACCGCCGACAATGACAAGATTATTTCCCACACGATAAAGGCGCGTTTGCAGCGTACCGTGCGCGCCAAGGTGATCAAAAGCATCCGAGGTTGTCAGCAATTTGCCGCAGCTTCCGGGCATCAAAGGCAGATCAGGATGGTAACTGTAGACTGTGACGGCTCGCCCCTGCCGCAATTCCACCAGATTAATGGCAACCTGCCCGCCGCGCAGTTGTGGATTGGTCAGCAGCCCCGCAATCCGCCCGGCCAGCGTCTGCCCCCCGGCCACCGCCGACAACGCCGAAAGCGTTGCAGCTAACATCACACAATAGCCAATTGCCCGGGGGAAAAATCGCTTTCGGTACATCCATGCAACCTTAAAAAAAGTCCTCAAGGCATGATCCGTCAAAACCATGTTGCGGAACATGCCCATTGATTTATCTTGAGCCTATACCCAAGTGGTAATTCCTATACGCTCGGCGTACCGAGTTAGTGCGATACTGGCGTTCCCAAAAGTCGGCCGACTTCGTCAAGCTTCTTTTTCATGGTCTCTGCCGTATTGGCTTCGAGATTCAACCGCAATAACGGCTCCGTATTACTTTTGCGGACATTAAACCACCATGTGTCGTATTCTACGGTAATGCCGTCAAGATAATCTATAGAAGCGTCCTTATATGTTTGGGCCAGCCGGGCGATGGCCGCATCCTTGTCAGACACTTCGTAGTTTATTTCGCCGCTGCTATGCCAGCGCAGCAAAGGCTTAAGCACATGACTTACGGGAGTGTCGTAGCGCGAAAGCACCGACAGAATACAGGCAAAAGCAATTGCGCCGCTGTCACAGTTGAAGTTATCCCGGAAATAAAAATGCCCCGATAGTTCGCCACCGAAGACCCCTTTGCTGTCGGCCAGAGATTTTTTCATAAATGCATGGCCGACGCGCTCACGCCGGGGCACGCCACCGGCATTCTGGATTTCCTCTTTCACCACGCGGCTGGACCGCAGATCATACACCACCGCTGCCCCCGGATTGGCTTTCAGGAAATCTTTTGCCAACAGTGCTGTGGCGATGTCGCAACGTATGATGCGGGCCTGTTCATCAACAAATATGCACCGGTCGGCATCACCGTCAAAACACACGCCTAGATCCGCAGCGTTGGAAAGCACAGATTCCTGCAACTGCCGAAGGTTGGCATCCACCAGAGGATTGGGGTCATGCTTAAATGACCCGGTGATTTCCATATTGATGGGAATGATATTGAGGTTGGGTTGATCCATGAAAATATCGCGGATAAATTTTCCCGCCATGCCGTTGCCAGCGTCCACAACAACCTTCAACGGACGCGCCAGTTTCAGAAAACGCAGCACATGTCCTTTGTAGGGTAGCTTCAGATCCATGTGTTCGACGGCACCAAACTGCGCTGGAGGATTTTTTCGCATGGAAAATACCAGTCTTTTAATTTCTTGCAGGCCGGTATTTTCCCCGATCGGCCGCGCATGTACGCCGCTGATTTTAAACCCGTTGTACTGGGCGGGATTGTGGGATGCCGTGGTTTGGATTCCGCCGCAGCAGCCCAGATGATTAATGGCAAAATAAATTTCCGGCGTGTCGATCATCCCAATATCAATACACCCTGTACCGGTGGACCGAATGCCTTCAATGAGCGATTGACTAAGCGAAGGGCTGCTAAGCCGCATATCCCGGCCGACAATAACCATATTTTTTCGCGGATCCGCCTTGTCCAGACCGGTAAGATTCATCCGCATGAACTGGGCGCACGCGTAACCGATTTTCCAAGCCATTTCTTCGTTGAGTTGATCCGGGTATGTCCCTCGCACGTCATACGCCTTAAAAACTTTTTCATTCATGTACATTCCTCATGGATTCATGTTTATTGAACTTCCGGTCGGGAAGCTTAGTAAGCCAATGTCGCACATTATCCGTCGCGTTTCAAACGCCGCAGGTTCGAACCTTGCCGCATTTCCGCATCCGCGGTGTGGAAAGCCGATCCATATACAGCGCGGCTCGACGGATATGGTATCGCAGAATCAGGGGTTATTCCATGGCGCAAGCAGGACAATCACATATCCGCGGAGCGCTCAACGTCGGCTACACGCCCCGGCAAGTCGTGCAAGTGGTGACGCAAATTCCTGCAATTTGCTTTGTTTTACGTGATCGGCTATCATTTTTGCATCATCCTTCCCGACGATGAACCCCTCAATGTTGAGTTGCTTACGCGGGAAATTCGCCGAAGCCCGCACCTAAGCGTTTGCGGGATCGGCTATTCTATTGGAGCCTTATGGCCTTTTCCTCTTTCGGCCTTCATGCCGACATTTTGCGCGGCATCAAAGACCTCGCATTTACTCATCCCACACCCATTCAGACACAGGCGATTCCGCCGGCTATGGAAGGCAAGGATGTCCTGGCCTGCGCCGCAACCGGCTCAGGTAAAACCGCCGCGTTTATGTTGCCCACGATCCATCATTTGATGAATCGTCAACCGCAACAGCCCCGCCGCACGGCGCGCGCCCTGGTGTTGACACCGACGCGCGAGTTGGCCACACAGATACTTGAAAATCTTAATACTCTGGCGGTTCACACGCCGATTTCGGGCGCGGTCATTATCGGCGGCATGAGCATGGGGCCGCAGGCGCACGCGTTCCGCACGGGAACGGAAATTTTAATTGCCACGCCGGGGCGGCTGCTAGATCATCTTCGGCAATCCTACGCCAAATTCGACGGCCTGGAAATTTTGATTCTGGATGAAGCCGACCGGATGCTGGATATGGGCTTTCTTCCGGATATCCGGAGAATTTTGAAGATGCTGCCCGCCAAGCGGCAGACGCTGTTTTTCTCTGCGACGATGCCCTCGGAAATCCGCCAACTGACGCGCGAGATGCTCAAGGACCCGACAACAATTCAAATTGATCGACAAACCACTCCGCCAGCCGCTATTACGCAGGCTATTTATCCGGTGGCGCAACACTTGAAATCCGCCCTTTTGATCAAACTGCTGGAAAATCAGGGGCTGGAATCGGTCATCTGTTTTACGCGCACCAAACACCGCGCAAATCGTTTGGCGACCACGTTGGATAAAAGCCATATTTCCTGTGCGCCCATTCACGGCAACCGTTCCATGGCCCAGCGAACCTCTGCACTGGCGGGGTTCAAGGCGGGAAAATTTCGGGTGCTGGTGGCCACGGATATCGCGGCACGCGGCATTGACATTGCCGACGTTTCACATGTCATTAATTTCGATTGTCCGCATATTCCAGAAGATTACGTACACCGCATTGGCCGAACCGGCCGGGCATCGGCCACGGGCGACGCGTTTACATTTGTAGCGCCGGATGAGGAAAACAGCGTCCGATATATCGAAAAGACCATCGGCAAGCGACTACCGCGCGTGACGCTGCCTGATTTTGACTACACGCAGAAATCCGTTGAATCTCTGGAAGTGCCGATTGCCCAGAGGATCGCGGCCATTCGCCAGCGAAAAGCCGACGAGCGGGCGCGGCGTGAAAAAAATACTCCCAACCGCCCGGATGCCAATGCCCCGCGCCCCTTTGGACGCACCACCCATCCGGATGCAGCGCCGCAGGGGCAGCATCATCCAAGGGCCGGTCAGTTTCAGAACCGCGGCGGTGCCGACCGGACTCAACCACGTCAATCTACTGATGGGCCACGGCCTTTTAATTCAAAATCATCCGGTCAGGGCAACCGTTCCGGCGGGGGAGAACCCGGGCGGCGCTTTGGCGGCAAGCCTAATCATCCGCGATCGGGGCCTGCACGCTCGGGCGGTGGTGCACCGTTCTGGCAACAGCGCGGTGACAGCGGCCAAGGTGGACGCTCCAAGCCGAATCGTCGCGGTCCACGGTAGCGGCCCCGGATCGCCCTGGGTGCAAAATCTTTCCTCAATTGGGTCCATAACGTATGTAGTGCGATATGGCAGGCACCTTATTATTGCTTCGATCGCTCGCGACAATGCCATGAAGTCCCATATTTATTCGTGATTGCGAAATAATTAATTTTTCATTTATTGCATCACTGTTTCGATGTTGGCGTTGTACAATAGTGGGAGGCGGTACTGGTTCGTGTTGAGGTGGTCAATGAAGTTTGCAAATATAACCCGTTGTGTGGTCTTGACTTTGGCCGGGTTTGGAATTCTTCTTCCGACGTTGACAGCCCAGGCAGAGTTTTTTAATCCTAAAGCGCATATTCCACCCCGCGCACATCGCGTGCGCATGTCCGGCGGTGAAGCCACCGCCCCGTTGCCGCTGCCTGCGACACCGGTTCGCAGGTCTGAGCATCATCGCAAGCCTGCCCCCCCGGCTCTGATCGGGATGTTGAATCTGAATGTGATTAAAGATCATCGGGTGATGAATTACCCCACCGAAACCATTGACATTGAAACGCTGATGAATTGGACCAACTCCCAGTTGGGCCTGCACTATCGGTATGTGCAGGTGGATCCCATGAAGTTCAGTTACAGCCCTACTCAGTTACCCGTACTGTATATCACCGGTTGGACGCCGCTGCCCCATTTCAGTCAGGCGGTACTGGCGCGTATCCGCGGGTACATTACCGCGGGCGGAACGCTGCTGATTAACTCCAGTTGCGGCCGGCCGGAATTTAATCAAAGCGTCATCCAGTTTGAACATGATCTGTTTCCGGATCGTCCGTTCGGCCCCTTATCGCTGGATGATGCCCTGTACCATGATCTTAACCGCATCAGCACTCTACGGTTCCGCAAGGGCACAGGGCCGTGGAAACAAATCCCCGCCTACCTTGATGTTATGTACATGGGTTGCCGAGCCGCGATTATTTTCTCCCCCATTGATATGAGTTGGGGCTGGAATGCCGGAGCGCACCCGATCAAGGGCGGCACGCTGTACGCTCAGCAGGATGCGCTGCGGTTGGGCGCTAATATTCTCACGTATGTGCTGGCTAATTTCCAATATGGCCGCGCCTTTGAAATTCAAAAAATTTATCAGCAGCAGCGCATTCCGACGCGGGATCAGCTTGTTGTTGCGCAGGTCGTGAACAATGGCGATTGGAACCCCACCCCCCATGGCCTGCCCAATCTGCTGAAATTCATCGACCAGAAAACTACTTTAAGCGTGCAGTTCAAACGCCAAAAAGTCACCCTGGATTCCTTAAAAATTGGGGCTTATCCGATTCTCTACATGACGGGCCTGCGCAATTTCGCGTGGACCGCAACGGAAATTAAAAATCTCCACAACTATCTCCACGCCGGCGGCGTGCTGATTGCCGACGACGCCATGGGGGCCAGCGCCTTTGATCAGGCCTTCCGCAAGGAAATTAAACTGGCCCTGCCGCACCACAAGTTGCAAATGCTGCCAATGGATTCACCGGTCTACCATGACGTATTTAACGTCGAACACGTGGATTATTCAGCTGTAGTGCAAAGCACCGCCCCGACTCTTCACCGTCCGGTGCTTGAGGCTATTAGTATTGATGGAACGCCGGTGGTAATTTACAGCCGTCTGTCGCTTTCCAACGGCTGGGAAGACTTGCCCAATCCATATGCCAAGGCGTATTCAACCGAGGATTCGCTGAAGCTCGGGACAAATATTCTCGTATATGCCATGACGCACTGAGTAGTTGATTATTTACAGGGTGACGTTAATGTTGCGCCGGTAGGTTTCAAACAGGGCCATAAATTCGCTGTTGAATACAAAATTAAATTCCGGAAATTTCATGCCCGCCATATTCTGATCAATATGGGAAAACATTAATTCCACTTCTCCAACGGCAAGCTCTTCAATTTTATTGTCTGCACCGGCCCTGCGGGATCGGATCGCACCGAAAATTGAAGCGCCCGCGGGCGAGACATTGGCGATGGAGGCATCATAAACCAGTTGCTCACCGGGACGCACAATGCGGCTGAACGTAGCGCGGCTAATTTTGGCCAGGATCACTTTCTCTTTGAAATCCCGCGCCGCCCCCACCAGAATGCCGCTGGTCTGGGCCATGCCTTCAATCATCAGGCTTGCCGGCATTACGGGAAAGCCCGGGAAATGATCGTGCAGATGATCTTCCGCAAGCGAGACATTTTTTATGGCTACCGCCCGTTTACCGGGTTCAAAGAGTTCGAATTTATCAATCCAGATCCACCGCATCTTACGCTCCAGTTGAAATGTTTTATGAAAAAAGCCCCGGGCAGTTTCGCCCGGGGCCTCTATTCATTTGCCGATCATGCCGAATCAGATCAGGCCGTCTTTTTTGCCGATGTACTTGATCAGGTCCACGACCCGGTTGCTGTAACCCCATTCATTGTCATACCAGCTTACAAGCTTAAAAAACCGGCTGTTAAGTTCAATGCCGGCTTTGGCGTCATAAATACTGGAGCGTTCATCGGTGGTGAAATCGGTGGATACAACTTCCTCATCGGTATAGCCAAGAATGCCTTTGAGCTTGCCTTCCGATTCCTTTTTGATGACCGCATTAATTTCAGCCAGGGACGTATCTTTTTTGGTCCGGACCGTTAAATCCACAACCGACACATCCGGCGTGGGAACTCGGAAGGACATACCCGTGATTTTTCCCTTGAGTTCCGGAATAACCAGACCCGTGGCCTTCGCGGCTCCGGTGGATGCCGGGATCAGATTCTGCCCTGCGCCGCGTCCGCCGCGCCAGTCCTTTTTGGAAGGTCCGTCAACGGTGGGCTGGGTAGCGGTCGCGGAGTGGATGGTGGTCATCAAAGCCTCTTCGACACCAAAATGATCGTTGATCACCTTCACCAGCGGAGCCAGACAGTTGGTGGTGCAGCTGGCATTGGACACGATAGTATCCGTGGCAGCGTTGTATTTTTCCTCATTGACGCCCAGAACAAATGTGGGGGTTTCCTTGTCCTTGGCGGGCGCGGAAATAATAACACGCTTGGCCCCGGCTGCCAGATGCTTCCCGGCACCGGCCATATCTGTAAACAATCCGGTGGATTCCACCACGTAATCCACGCGAAGATCCTTCCAGGGCAATTGTGCCGGATCACGCAGGGCGAAAGTTTTAACATGGTGGCCATTGACCGTAAAGTCGGCCTCACCATCCGCCTTAACGTCGCCGACAAATTTGCCATGCGTGGAATCATATTTCAGCAGATACGCCAAATTATCAGCGGGGACCAAATCATTGATGGCCACAAATTCAACCTGCGGATCGTTAATGCCCGCGCGAAATACCAGACGACCAATACGTCCAAAACCGTTGATACCAACCCGAATTTTTGCCATGTTAAACTGCTCCAGAATAAACAACCCGTTCCAATGAATCTCCCATCCGCAGCCCGACACATTCTGGCCGCCCGGAAGACCCAAAGCCCAACATATTAGTGCTTTCGCGTGCGCCAATCAAGGAACCGACAACAAACCGACGACAGAACCGCCGAAAGAAAGGTGTTTGAACGGGGTCGTTTAATTTTCGGGGCGTGGTATTTTTTCCGGGCCGGGCCGAAATAACCCTAAATCAGAGGCACCATTGCCGATGGAATGGCAAGGCCTGCCGCCGGTCAAGGGCGATGAGTATGACCGTGTCCGTAAAGCGAAGACGTCTTTTAGAAAAACCCCGATAGTAAAGCCTGTTGCTCGACGCCTGCGGCGAGTTCCGGCCACTGTTTGATAAACACATCACCGGAAATTCGCGCCAGTTCCTTTGGCTCAATCTTATATAGACCGTCGCCATAGACCCTGCCCCGGGACCGCAACTCATGGCCGGTTATGCCGCTAAGAATCTTGAATACTTCGGCCGCCAGTTCCGGGTGCCCCCGTAGCAACGCTGCCATGCGGTGGCGCGGATAAAGCATGAGATAAAGATTGGTGGCAATCGCGTGCGATTGATTCCAGATGAATCTGAACGGCTTTTTTTCATCGTTGCCGCGCCCCATATAAGTACAGAGAAATGGGGCGGCGTCGCGTCGCTCCTGGGCGTACCATGGAGTACGCTTGCCAAGCAGATATCCCTGTTTAATTTCAATGGATTCCGCACTCGACAAATACGCCCATAACCAAAACAATTTCCCGATTTGCCCTGCAATCGAGTTCGGCATCGCCGGCGAAGCCGGCGGTTTTATGATGGACGGCAAGATGGATGTTGGGGTTCTTGGGCAGCGGGCCACGGGCAGCGGCGTCAGGTGATAATTTGCGGGCATTCGGCGAAGCGTTCTTTTACTTCGACGAAGGCGTCTTGAATTTTCAGGAACATGGCTACGATGTCGGGATCAAACTGGGTGCCGGAACCCGCTTCGATCATGGAGCGGGCGATTTCATGGGTGAAGGCGTCTTTGTATAAACGGCGGGAGGTCAAGGCATCATAAACGTCGGCCACGGCCACAATGCGGCCGCTGATGGGGATGTCCATGCCTCGCATTTGCGTAGGGTAGCCGGTACCGTCGATGCGTTCATGGTGCGTGGCGATAATTTCCTTGGCGATTCGCAAAAATTCCGCCTGGGGAAATTTGCGTAAGGCAATATCAATGGTGTTGGCCCCCAGCGTGGTGTGCGTTTTCATCAAGGCAAATTCGCGATCCGTCAGGCGACCGGGTTTCAACAGAACATAATCCGGGATAGCAACCTTGCCGATGTCATGCAGGGGGCTGGTAAGGTACATCCAGCGTATGAAGTTGGCGGTTATGTCTTCCTGATATTTGGGGTTGGACGCCATTTCCTGGGCCAGCAGGCGCGAATAGGTTTGCACGCGCTCCAGATGCATACCGGTTTCCGGATCACGCGATTCGGCAAGCTTGGCCATGGCGAAAATTGCCAGGTTGCGCGTATCGGTGGATAGCACACGCTCGCCGCTTCGCACGCGCGCCACGAGTTCATCCGGGTCATACGGCTTGCTGATAAAATCATCGGCCCCAGCGGTCAGGCCGCGGACGCGTTCCTGGGCGTCATTAAGCGAAGTCACGAGGATAATATACACATACCCCCAGACTTCCTCGCGGCGAACGGTCTGGCACAAAGATAAAGCGCTTAGGGATGACTGAATCTCCCAGTCGGCCACGATCAAATGCGCCAATCCCTGGCGGATAATTTCCAAAGCTTCTTCCGCGGTTTCAGTGCAGACGACCTCATGGCCCGCGGCTGCCAGCGTCTTGCGAATCAAGGCAAGACTGACTTTATTATCTTCAACTACCAGTACGCGCATGAATTAAAACTCCGAACACCGCTGCAGAGCCGCCATTTAATCCGAAATCATCAGGAAATACAATGCCGCACGGTCGCCGATTTGTCTGAAGTTAATATTTTCCCACGCGAACCGGATAGAATGCCATCTATGAGAATTGCATTGCTTATGCTGGCCGCGTGTCTGTTAACTTCTGAACTGTGCCTTGGTGCGCCGTTACGCGTTGTGCTAACCGCCCAAAGCCATCCGTCGGGTTTATACCATCCGGGCGATCATACAAAGCTCAATATCCGCATAATAAATACGGGAAAAAACGCGCATCTGCTGTCGGGCAATCTGCGCTGGGTGTGGCAAGGAGGGGATGGAAAAAAAGCGATTTTGTTGGCCAAAACTCCCATCCGCCCCACCATGCTTACGCAGGGACAAATCGTGCGCATCGCGTTGCCGGAAACATTGGTAGCCGTAGGCCGATATCGCTTGCTTTGGCACAAAGTTGTTATTCCGGCACTTAAAACAGTTCAGTATCCCCGCTGTATTTACGCCGCGCGCTCCGCGGCTGCGGCAGGCAAAAAAATCCCATGGATTGCCCCCCTGCCGCGACAGTTTATTTCAGGAAATTCCTCCGGGTTTATAGCGGACTACATCAGGGAAACGGGAATTAAACAGTACGTATATAACATCCGCCTGTCGGGGGAGCGGGGCAACGATTTCCCTAAACGGACTTTGCGTGTGGCCAAACAACTTGAACAGGCGGGGGCTAAAATTATTGCGGTTTTTACCGTTGCGGGATCAAGCCCCGACCAAAATCCACAAATTATATACCGCGCGATTACCGATAACCTCAAAGCTATGAGCGCGGTTTGCCAGGCGGTGGTGGTGCGATTTTCAGGTTCTCCAACGCCGCAAACGGTCTCTATTGTCAATGCAGTTATTCCACGCGTGCATGACGCTTTGCGGGCCTTGCATTGCAGAGCGAAATTGTTTGCCACGCCGGATGTCATCGGGGCGGGAGAAGGCAATATGGCGCTGGCGACGATGATCGGCGGCGTGGCCTTATCGGATACTCGGCAATCGCTGCACCTATGCCACAACCTGGAACAATCCGACCCGGCATTGCCGGTGATGATTTTACCGGCAGCCTATACGCGCGCTAACCGCGTTCCGCACCGGGCGGAGCCTGATCCTGCATTGTTTCTGGCGGCGGCAGCGCGGTACGTACCGGTCTTGACTTATTCCAATAATTTTGAGCCGCACGTACTGGGATCGCGCCAATTTTATAGTCTGGTGCATCCACAGTTGCCTTTCTTGGCGGCGGTTTTTAAGCAGGGCAACGGCTCTTGTGCTGTGGTCACCGGTTTAGGCTCTGGAGCACTCCCGGATACGCAGTACAGCGATTGGCGTACTAGTCCTCCGTTAATGATCAAACGCAGCGTTTGGCGAGCCGCGATCAAAGGTGGCACCGCCAGTTGGAAGCACTTGCGGGCACTTTTGCCAGAACCGGGAAAATTTCCACGCGGAAAAATGATCGTCGTGGATGCGGAGGGATTAATGGCCACCCGCAATGCGCACGGCCGGAGGCCGCCCGTGCCCTATCCCGGCTGGCAGGAAATTCCCTTAAATCAGCACGTCTACTTTCTTACATATCCCGGCACGGCGGCCGATCTCGCAGCAGGGCTGCGAACCGCTGCGATTAAAGATATTCCACTGGGTGTGGTCACCTTGCCGGCCAAGGCAAATGGCCCATTGGGACACACAATAAGCCTGTTAATCCGCAACGCCCGCGTGGGGCGATTGCAGGGAATACTTTCTTTGTGGGGGCTTGAAAAATCAGATAAGCACTGCCGCGTAGTTCAAATGAGTTCCGCGGTTCATTTCGGGCCGATTCACAGCGGTAAGACTGGTGATGTTACGCTGCACCTAAGGCACGGCTATAAAGCCCGCTCAGGAGAAAAACTCTTCGCGGTGTTAACCTGGCACCGTTGGGTTCAAATTACGAAGCTTTCAACTACCCTTTTAGCACCTGATGCAATTGCACCACCTGAGGTTGGTGCCTCGCACAAGCCGCAGAACCTGAACATTGCCGGGGCTGGCACCACGAAACCGGAGCCAAAAGCAAGATCAGCCAATTCTAAAAAGGAAAATCTAAAGCCACAGAATACCACGCAACCAGTGCAACATGTGGAATTGCCGTACATGCCGACAATGAAAAGTCAGAAATAACATTTTCTGCGTTGACGGATCAACGACTTATGCTCCGGCACGATGCACCACCACCGCGTGGCCATCATAATGCACAATGTGATCTGGTTGGGCCGGTTCAATGCCCACGCCATGATCCGGGCTGACAAACACAATGCGGAAAGTCCGGTGATTAAGCATTCCGGGGAAGGTGCCTTGGCGATGGCCAATGGTCAATGTGCCGGCTTTATCATCCCAGCTAAACGCGATGGTGGCGTAAGTGCCCTTTTCATAATCGTAGGAATCGCCTTCATCTTCATATAGCGTAAATTCGCCGTTTGCGCCGTCATAAACGCGCAATTCGACCGGATCCGCAGGTTCTTCCGCATTCTGCACGGATGGTCCCAATGGAATAATGGCTCCAGCGCGAATGTACAGCGGCAACGAATCAATGGCGGCCGGTGACTTTATGCTTTGGCCGCCCTGCCATTTACGACCCGTCCAGAAATCAAACCATTGCGTGGATTGGGGCAGATATACTTCACGTGAAACCGCCCCGGCTTGGGTGACCGGATTTACTAAAATTGCAGGACCAAACATAAACTGGTCAGGTATGTCATAGACTTTGGAATCCGTGCGAAAATCCATCACCAAACCGCGGAGCATGGTATAGCCCTGATTGGTTACCATCCATGCTACGGAATAAATGTACGGCAGAAGGTGATAGCGCAGGCGGTCAAATTTTTTCAGAATGGCCGTAGCAGGGCCGCCAAAACGCCACATTTCCTTGGCGTAATTAGCACCATGCACCCGGAACATGGGACAAAAGGCCCCGAACTGGAACCAACGGATAAAGCATTCACGATAGACGGGGTCCTGTGGATTGCCGCTTAGATAGCCGCCAATATCGGTATTCCAATAAGGAATGCCGCTTAAGCAAAAATTAATTCCTGCGGGAATCTGCAACGCTAGAGTGGGCAAATTTCCGGCCACATCACCCGACCAGGTAATGGCCGCATGACGCTGCTGTCCGGCCCACGCCGAGCGGGTTAAAATCATGACGCGCTTTACAGTCGTGGTGCTGCGCTGGCCATTATAGACGGATCCGGTATGCATCAGCGGGTAGGCATTGTAAACAAAGGCTCCCCAGCCCAGGTGTGTTTTAACATCCGCAAATTCGCCCCATTTTCCGCCCAGTTCCGGTTCACTGGCATCCAGCCACCAGGCGTCAACTCCTTTGGAAAACAAGTCTTTATTGAGCATGGACCAATAGAGTTTCCGGGCCAGAGGATTAAATGCGTCATAGTACGCGGTGGCGGGATTCCACATTTTGTTATTACCGCCGGTAAGCGGATATAAAACGCCCGCCTGTTTAAGTAAATTATAATTGCTGGACCCCGGGGCAAACTTCGCCCAGACTGAAATCATGAAGTGAATGCGCTGCGCGTGCAATTCGTTAATCATTTCTGTGGGGCGCGGATAACGTAGCGGATCCATGATATTGGAGCCCCAGGGGTGTGGGTACCAATAAAACCAGTCCTGCACGATACCGTCTATGGGGATTTTCAGGGAACGATATTCGCTGGCGACCCCCAACACCTGGAGTTGGTTTTCATAGCGATTTTTGCTTTGCCAATAGCCCCACACCCACCGGCCGAACATCGGAGCAGCACCGCTCAAATTTCGCCATTGGGCCATAGCGACATCTAAATCCGGGCCGTACATGACATAATAATCAACGACCGAACCGACATGCGAATGCCAATTCAAAATATTTGGTTCTTTTCCGGCACCGACCTTGACCACGGTCATGGCCGGATTATCCCAGAACAGGCCGTAGCCCATGCTGGACATCATGAAAGGAATGCCTATGTGTGTCGGGTTGCGCTGGGCGAGATGAACAGTAGCTCCCCGATTATTGGCTACACCCCGCGGATGTTCGCCTAACCCGAAGATGGCCTCATTGGGCTGAAGCGCAAATTTCTGGCGCACGCGGTAGGTGGCGACATCCTTAAACTTCACGGGCAACATGCTTCTTCCACCGCGGCTTTCTGCCAGAAAAATATTTCCCTGAGCATCCAGAAATTCCACAACTGCCGTAGAGCGGTCTATGCGGGCGGAAATATATTGTGCGGAAACGACAATATGTGTCGCAGTTTTATGTAGTTTCCAAGGCGTTTGAACGGGGCCGTGTATGATGGCCAGACTTTCATGTTGCGGGTTGCCACCGACGGGCGAAAAAAGAACGCGAATCACCCGATCCGAGTAAACCATCACTCGCATGGAACCGGTGGCTAATGCCAGCAGAACGCCATAGGCTTCCGGTTTGATTGCCGTCACTTTTAATGCGCCGGTAGCTGCTCCCCGCTTTGCTGCCATGGAGGCCGACGCATCGGCCGCCAGAACTGTAGTCGCCGCCGCAGCCTTTAAAAAACTGCGTCGATCCGGGGTATTGGTCCAATGTCTTATTTCGCTCATGATATAATCTCCTATCAATAGCGCAAAGGAATTTTACACGATAATTCCCGATTGGGAAACCATTGGCGAACGAAATTAGAAGTGTCCCCGCCGAGGGGGCAGACTACCGCTAATTGTTACGTGACGCCCATCATTAGATCAATGCGGCAGCGTTGAGATCGCGGCGGAGATAAAATTTTATGACGCCCTGCGTTTCGGCCCGTCGCGATTGGATGTCGCGCTTGGACTTGCTTTCTTCCTGCCGCCCCGCCTATGCTAATGCGTGTGGCCTGCGGAGATAGAGCGGCCGATATGAGGAATTGCGTCATGCCAATATACGAATTTGAATGCAAAGACTGCGGTAAAACTTTTGATCATCTTGCGCCTACGATGCAGGCGACGAATCAAAAAGCGCTCTGCCCGCAATGCCAATCCAAGAATACGATCCGTAAAGTTTCTGTCTTCGCGGTGGCCAATGCCCAGCCAGCGGGTACGCCCATGGCCGGCGGTGCGGGAGGCGGCGGTGGTTGCTGCTGCGGGGCCGGGGGATGTGGCACCAATAATTGACGCTGCGTTGTTTTTTTGTGAAGTGTTTCATGCCCGTTGCATGGCGCTTTCATCTTCAGTGGGTCGCCTTTTTTTGGCCTTTTTTAATTTTAGGGGGCACTAATGTCTACCAATATTAACGGCAAAAAAATTCTCATGTTTGTGGACAATGTGTATGAGGATTTGGAACTCTGGTACCCCAAACTCCGGCTTGAAGAAGCTGGCATGAAGGTCGTGCTGGCAGGGCCAAAGGCCGGGGCCACATACAGTGGTAAGCACTCCTACCCTGCGGTATCGGACGCGGCGATTGAGGACATTAAGGCCGAGGATTTTATCGGCGTGGTTTGCGTGGGCGGTTTTGCGCCAGACCAGCTGCGCCGCGACCCTAAAGTTAAATCACTGGTGGCCCATTTTGCCAATAAAGGTCAGTTGGTTGCCGCTATATGCCACGGAGGATGGGTTCCCGCTTCCGCCGGGATATACCGGGGTGTTCGCGTAACTAGTTCGCGAGGAATTAAAGACGACTTGGAAAATGCGGGCTGTATTTGGATTGATGCGCCAGCCGTGGTAGACCGACATTTTGTCTCAAGCCGAAAACCGGACGATCTGCCGGCATTCTGTAAGTCCATTTTGCAGGTGCTGACGGCATAACGTCTGATAACTGTGCGGAATAGCAAATATACACCAGTCGACAGCATGAAAAATTCCCAAGAGTGAAAAAACTGACAGAAAAATCTCTGTCGCTTTTCTTTAGGCCGCGCGTTGCGTAAAATAAGAGAGTGTTATTTAGGAGTCTGAAAAGATGGCGATTGCATTAACGGAAACAGCGGCGAGAGAAATCAAGAACATTATCAAGGATCAGGGGCTTTCTGAGCAGGCGGCCTTGCGCGTGGGCGTCAAGGGCGGTGGCTGCTCTGGATTCAGCTATGTGCTGGATTTAACTGAAGATTCCGTGGAAACTGATGAAGTCATGGAATCTCAAGGCGTTAAAGTACTGGCTGATCGGAAAAGTTATTTGTATCTTAATGGCACAGAAATTGACTTCAAAGATGAAGTCATGGGCCGCGGATTTGTGTTTAAGAATCCCAATGCCACGCACACATGTGGCTGCGGTTCATCGTTTAGCGCATAAGCAACAGCGCAAGATAAGTTCCTGATTTGCGATGAGGTCCAATTCTTCACTTCCGGCCAAGCCGGTGGCGATGCGTAGGATGCTATCGTAAGGGTTTGGCGCTTGTGGTTTTTAGATAAAATAAATCAATTCAAAGATGCACCGCCATGCTTAAAAACTGGTGGTGCATCTT
Source organism: Planctomycetota bacterium (assembly GCA_021805985.1). Taxonomy (GTDB): domain Bacteria; phylum Planctomycetota; class Phycisphaerae; order WQYP01; family WQYP01; genus JAMDCX01. The sequence goes on from JAJZDN010000007.1 coordinate 45,896, forward strand.
AATATTACGGCACAATGATCACTTGAGGAATGCGCTCCGCGGCGGTGCCGCGCGCGGCCATCGCAGCGGAATAGGTCATGTAGACGCCGCCCTGCACCAGAAACAGGGTTGTTCCGGTAACTGAGTGCGGCAGTACAACTGCCTGTAAACCTTGTGCCTTGAGGGCGGCAACCTGCTTCCAGGCGGCCGGGGCATTATTCCATGCACCAAATTGCAGGGTAAAGTGATTCATGGATAATCGTTGTAGAGCACTTTTTGCTAAGGGCGACTGCGGAAAATTTGCAACTAATTGATCCAAGTATTGCCGGGCGGCATTCCAGTGGCCGGTATTTTCCAGCGACGTACCCAGGCGATAAAGCATCCGTTGATCAGGCTGGGCGGATGGGGCTACAGACAGCGAATTTCTGTAGTCCGTAGCAGCGCGGCTGAAGCGAGCCTGTACATAAGAAATATCGCCTAGCGCCTTGTATGATTTACTCTGCAAATCCGGGCGTTGAGAATGGTTAATCGCCAAGCTGTAATCCCGGGCAGCCAAAGCTAGTTCAGCCTGATGTTCTTCAGAAATAGCAGCAAGGTAATAAGCCTCGGCCAAATTCCGCCCAGTGGCATCCTGGGCAATATAGGCCCGTGCGGTAGTTTCCGCAGCCATAAATTGGCCCTGCTGATAGGCCTGATACCCAGAAGCCAGACTCGTTGTTTGAGAGGGAGGCGCAGCACAACCTGAAATCAGACCGATGGTGGCAAGAATTCCCAGTCCGAACATCCATTTTCGCATGAGCGGTTCTCCATGAACCCAAACAGATCGCGATGGCTCATCAGGCCTGTGGTGCGGGGGCGGCCGGGGCGGCAGCGGGAACTCCCGCCGTCTTATCGGATGGAACGATGGGTGCTCCCTCCTTTAAGCGGGTGGCCTTGCCGGTTAGATCGCGAAGATAATAAAGCTTAGCGCGGCGAATTTTGCTCTTCCGTCGCACATCCAACTTTTCAATTTTCGGAGAGTGCACCGGGAAAATACGCTCCACGCCTTCGTTGTTTACGATCCGGCGTACGGTAAAGGTTCCGCTGATGCCCGCACCTTTGCGAGATATCACCGTTCCGGAGAATACCTGAATACGTTCTTTGTCACCTTCCACAATGCGGCAGTGCACATCCACAAGATCGCCGATGGCGAATTGCGGCGGCTTGGCCAGCAGGTGTTTGGATTCAACATGACTAAGTAGTGCATTACGCATGGATAACTCCAATTCGGATATTTATTCCCGGTTCCGTTTACCCGGGGGCATTGATTAGCCGTGGGGTCATTATTTTCCGCCCCTCACCGGGGTGGCAGTAAATCCGGTCTACGCTGACCGGTTCGTTGCCTGGATTGCTGTGCCCGCCATCGGGCGATGGCCGCATGATCACCGGAAGTTAAAATTTCCGGCACTTCAAGGCCCTGATAATTTCGCGGGCGGGTATAGTGGGGATATTCCAATCCACCGCTGATTTCCGCATCCGCAATCGCAAACGATTCCGCCCCGGCACTGGCGTGATCGCCCAGTACACCGGGAATTAAACGAATCACCGCATCGAGAACGACCATGGCCGGCAATTCACCGCCTGATAGCACATAATCGCCGATGCTTATTTCCAGCGGATTCAGCACCTGCCTGATCCGCTCATCAAACCCTTCATAATGGCCGGAAACCAGCAACAGCCGGGGCTTCCCTGCCAACTCATGCCCCAAAGCCTGATCCATTTTCCGGCCCTGTGGACATAACAGAATCCGCGTGGCGGGTACAGAATCCATCGCTTCAATAGCGGATACTGCATCCAAAACCGGCTGGCACATCAGCACCATACCCGGGCCGCCGCCAAAAGGCCGATCATCCACTTTTCGATGCGGATCCGTGGTGTAATCCCGCAACTGATGCAGATGATACCGGGCCAGCGATTTTTCCACAGCCCGCTTAAGGATGCTGCTTCCCAATACACCGGGAAACATTTCCGGAAACAGCGTAAGGATATCGACGCGCATCATTGTTTCAACCTGCAATGCGGCCGAGCCAGCAACGCCCCTGATTTAACAATCAGGCCGAAACGCCGGCGGGAATGGCCGCTGCTGCGCCCGAATCCGTCGCGGTTTTCAGCAAACCGGCAACTGTATCGCTGGGCAACGCGCCAACTTTGATCCAATGCTCTACCCGCGCTTTATTGACCACCACGCGCCGGGCGGGGTCTTTGGCGATGGGATCATAATAGCCCAACTCTTCAATGACCTTGCCATCCCGCGGAGAGCGGTGATCCACCGCATTTATACGCCAGAATGCACGATTTTTACGACCAAAGCGCTTTAACCGAATTTTTACTGCCACGCGATACCTCGTTTGCCTGCCTGATGAATCCACCTGATCCGCTCCATGCACCACGCACCGGAGATCGTCATCGGATTTTTCATCAGCCCGATGGCGGGAACCGCTGTTCCCGACCCATCGGTAAACCCAAGATATTACCCGCCAACGCCAAGGCTTTCAAGCGACAAGGACCCCTATTCGGGAACAGACCGGGCTTTTTTTCGACAAAGGCTGAAAAAATGCCAAATCTGGGCAAAAATCGCTGCCTCGGCCCGTGGCGTCGCCAGGAGCAGCCCCGCGCTCATGCCGCCAAGGTTGGCTATACGGAATGGCTCGTACATCACAAACCCATTCTTTAATCACTCCTCAGGCTCTTCGGCCCGCAGGATTTAGTTGACAAATAAAGTAGGAATTCATACGATTAAGGTATGAAAACCATCGTATCGGAAAAGGGACAAATTACCATTCCAAAGTTGTTACGACGGAGGCTGGGGCTGCGCAAGGGTCAGGTGCTGGAAGTCCGTGAGGAAGCAGGCCGGCTCACGCTTACCAAATCCGGTGTGGACGATCCGGTTGCGGCAGCTTATGGAATACTTAAGCTTAATAAGTCCACGGATCAACTCATCACCGAACTTCGTGGGAAGGCACTCCGCCGATGATAACCGCCATTGACACTAGTATTCTGCTGGATGTGTTTGGTGCCGACAACACATTCGGCCGGTCGTCGATGGAATTGCTGCAACGCGCCATCGCAGAAGGTCAACTCGTCGCGTGCGAAGTGGTCTGGGTGGAGGTTGGAGGATTCTTCGCCTCGACGTCGGCGGCGGGCACCGCAATGCAGCAGTTGGGCGTGGAATTCACCCCCCTGACACTTAAGACCGCATTGGAAGCATCGCAGACTTGGCGGAATTACCGCCGTGCCGGCGGGCCGCGGAACCGGGTGGTGGCGGATTTTCTGATCGGTGCGCACGCACTGCACCAGGCGGATCGCCTGCTGACCAGAGATCGCGGCTTTTATCGCGATTACTTCAAGCCGCTTACTATCCTGGCCCCCGGAGGCCATCATGAATAAATGGGCTATTGCATCGCCCATTTCCACTATCGGAAAGAGAAAACATCAATGCCTACCAGCGACTGCCCTTCCAGCGGCGCTGATGCCGGCAATTTTAGCATGATGCACCATAACGGCAGGGCCGCGGGAGGCGGTAATGCTGCTATTTTGAAACCGTATATCGCGTGCGTCTGCGATAATCATCCCCGTCTTCATTTTTACCCGAGGCGTAAAGAGTTGATTGGTGAAAATCCGGCGATGACAATTATCCCAATTTCGTGCGCCATCAAGACATGGTCGCGCGCACTATGGCTTAAATTTAGGTATAGCCCTTTTCATAAATTCGTCAAAAAGCGGGACGGTGAAGGCCATATCACCGTATGCGGGACTGTAGATCATCCCCTTTTTTATCAGGCTGCCACGCACAGGCCCACGGCTGGTAACCTTATACATGAAGTTTTTCAGCAATGTCGCTGGTGCGCATGGCCCCGGAATCGAGTTCAGCCATGGCTCGGAGATACGTTTTCTCTGCGGGCGTAAGCCGCTCATAACGGACGCGGAAGAAATTTGCATCAAGAGCCGTTACTCGGAAAGAATTCTAAGGCACCGTACAACCAGGATTTTAGGGCGAGGGCACCTGTCAAACCGCGACTGCCCCTGTCGCACAACCCCGCAGCGTACACTTTGTTCCGCTGCGCGGGCCGCCGGGGCTTAACATGCCGCGAATAAGGAGCATCGGTTCACGGGCGCTGGAATAATTGCCACGCTATTCCAGCGCCTGATTGCGGCGAAATGCGGCGGGGGTTTCGCCGGTGACTTGCCGAAAGACGCGGCAAAGGCGGCCAGCGCTGCCGAATCCGCTGCGTTGTGCCACCACGGAAAGTTTAATATCCGTGGTAACCAGAAGGTTTTTCGCCCGCGCGATGCGACATCGCTGAACTTCGTCAAGAATGCTACGGCCAATGAGTTCTCGGAAGCGGTGCTCCAATGTACGCCTGCGGGTGGGCACAATTCGCAGCACTTCAGTAACGCCGATGCCGCGGTGGGCGTTGGCCTGAATAAATCTGACGGCGGATAGGACCTCGGTGTCCTCAATGGCAAAAATATCCGTGGATTGTCGCTCTACCACCCGCACGGGTTGTATCAGCAACGGATTGGCGACACGTTTTCCCTCCATGAGTTCTGCCAAAGCCTTGCCGGCCTCCCACCCGATCCGCTCAGCACCGGTATCAATGCTGGATAGTGGGGGCCGTGACATTTGGCAGAGAAGTTCCTCGTCGTCAACTCCCAGAATAGCCGCCTGATCCGGCACTCGAATTCCTTCCTGATTGCACAATTCCGAAAGTGTCAGCGCCCAGTCATCGTCAATCGCAAAAATTCCGACGGGCTTCGGAAGCTCGCGCAGCCATTTACGTAATGTTTTGTCCGGCGTGGTACGGAATGCTACCGACCACGAGACAGTCGGCCGGGCCACTTCACCGATTCTGAAACAGGTTACGTTGGCGGCGGCAAGCGTTGCGACAAATCCATCGCGTCGTTCGGTTGCAAATTTTGCAGAGGTCTCGCCAATAATAGCGAGATTCTTAAATCCGCGCTGCAATAGATACTCGGCACCCATTCGGCCGACCGCAACATCATCAATGCTCACGCGTATTGAGCCGGGAAGGTCAAACCAGTTGAAGACATCGATGGTTGGCAAGGAAAATCCTCGCAGCAACTGTTTTACGCTCTGATCATGGTACCCAGCTATGATCCCATCAGGACGCCACTTGCGAAGTGCTTGGAGTTCTTTGGATTTTAATTCACAGCCTTGATATAACCATTCGGGGCGCGTTTCCATGAATCGTAGAAGCCCCCGAATTACATCTTCTCTGTAGCCGACGGCCAGTTCGATGACGATAGCGATACGCTTCGTGGTCATGGATATCTCCAAAGTATTAGTTGCCACAGCGTACCGCACTTTCTCTATGCCGGTCAATTGGCCCACAACGTATGGCCGCTGGTTTATTTTCGGCTGCGGGAGGATCATGCCGCCGAGCGGTCCGCATTCCAGCCCACAAACATCCAACCGTTGACGTACACTGACACTTTGGCCGAAGGCCGGTGGGAACAACATCAAAAACCTGAAGAACCAAGCGTGGGAGTCGCTTGCGCGAAACGCACATAGTTTTGCCGCGTTACGCCAATTTCACGAGTTATAGTAAGTTCATTGGCGGAAGCAATCTGCACGCCAAGCTTTTGCAAAATGTCTGTCGCCAAAGCAATTCTGCAGAGGGCGGCGGGTAGAAGGTTGGATGAACAGGAAAGGAGGCTGGTAGAACGCATGACGCCTGGATCCCATGTGGCCGCCGCAGCCGCATGGCCGAGGCGGGTATCCCTTGTACTGTATGCGGAAAAGCCCACGCCCGTAATTGCCGCCCGGATTTTTGGCCGAGCAGTGCACGCTACGGCGTTAACGCTCCACAATTTCTGACCGCGCGGTTAGGTGGGAGCTGAGGTTCTGAACTTTTTTGGAGAAATGACCATGTTTTCAAAATTTTCTTTCGCGCGTTTTCCCTTATCAAACGTCTCGGCGGTCGTCGGCATCGCCGTCGCCGGGATAGCACTGTCCACGACGGGTGTTGACGGCGGAACCATTTCCGGCACAATGGCTGCGGCCCCGGCAAGTTCGGCCACCAGCCCCATTGATATCAGCACGGGTGCGTCAGACTGGGTCTATTTCGGTCTGAACAGCGCTGGCTCGTACAGCATCACCCCAAGTACCAAGGCAGGCGGTCCCAATTCTTTTAGCGCGTTGACGGGCGGTAATTTAGTCGACGGATTTCAAAATGGAACCACTCCTCAATACGCTACGGGGCTTAACTTCGTATCCTTCAGTGGCGGAGCTCCGACATCTTCTGACAATTCGAATATCTACGCTTATTCCAGTTTTACACCGTCGTCCTTTTCATTCACCCAGACGCTTTTGGGATCGTCAGAGGTTATGGACGTTTATCTCAACGCATATAATGCGAATCATGACATTACTGCAAACCTTAGCTCCGGCGGAAGTTATACCTTCGATAATGCGCTTCCACAAAGCGGCGTCGCTGGTGAGCTTGCGTTGAATATTACCGGCTCACCGGGAGATACACTGACTTTCTCCGACACGGCGGTGAGCACCGGGCAATATGCCAATATCGGCATTCAGGCGGTGACTGTCACTGCGGTGCCGGAGCCGACCACAATCGGCCTGATAGCCCTGGCAGGTTCTGTAGCACTGATTGCCCGGAAAAGAGTGCTACGGAAAAAGGTTTGATGCCTCCCAAGGTAGGGCCGCAGCCTAATGCGACGCGACGGCCCTACCTTTTAGTGGGGCTGTCGTTGTTTTAGCGTCGCTTCCAGACATAAAAATGTCCACATTTTCAGGAGATACATCCATGGCATTTTCTTTTACACAAACGAGGCGTGGCTTTACGCTCATTGAACTTTTAGTGGTAATTTCAATTATTTCATTGCTCATTGCGCTGTTGCTTCCGGCACTTGCTTCAGCGGAAAAGGATGCGCAGGCAGTTCAATGCTCCGCCAAGCTTCGATCTTTGGGGCAACTGACAGAGGAGTACGTAGATACAAGCGGAGGCCTGTATCCCTATGGTTACAATGCGGGGTCAGGTGCCGGCGATTTGGCCGCAGGCAGCAGTTGGTTCGATATGCTCAACGACTATTATGTTGGCGACGTGCCCTATGTCGGATGGTGGAATCTTCGAAATAACTACACTCCGCCGGTTGTTCAGAAATGGCAGGGGTTATTTTACTGCCCGTCGGCCGTTATAACGCCCACGCTTTTGCAGGCAGTAGAATACGGAGCGAACCCCAATATATTTGTATATGTCAATGAACCGGCATGGTGGTTTGGCGGCGGACCGGAGCCCAGCATGGTCAGGGATGCTGAAATCAAATCTCCGGCCCATGTCATTATGATGGGGGACGCCAATCAGGATGCCCCGCAGGGCAGTAGCGAGGCCATCTTTAACTGGACGACTCCCGGTTGGCTGCCGACCACCACTCCCACAACTGAAGTAATCCCGGCGGGCTGGCCAGAAGGTATGAGCAATACCGATGCCGCGGACTGGAATACCTGCGGATTGCGGTATCGGCACGGGCTTAATGCGGTTAACGTTCCAGGGCTGGGGGCAGCCTTAGGCTCGGGAAACTCGGATACCGGGTATGCCAATGCGGTCTTCTGTGACGGCCACGCCGCCCCGGTGCAGGCTAACACGTTACGCTACTATAATGTGACGATTCGCTAAGTTCCCGGTTGGCAGCCAAACAATTGGATTCGCCTGCCATACCCAGTCGTAGTAACGGATCAATCTCGTAGTCGGCTCCCGCGCAGTGAAGTAGGCGGTCTGCAGGGAGCCGGCTTTTTTTTGCTTCTGGCAACTATCCATTATAGTGCCGGTGTAATTCCGATTTACAGGCGGATAACCCAGTTTCTATCTCAGGAGAATACGCTTGACCAGATTTACTCACAGGCTTGCGTTATGCCTCGCGGTTCTTTTAGGCGCTGCTACTGCAAACGCCGATGCTCATACCATGGTCCATGCACGCGTGAAAGCTGTTGACCACTGCCCCACTTTGTTTATTGCAGGAAAGCGGGTTCCTCCGCTGGCGCTTTACGTCTACATCGATTTTCAATTTCCGTTGAGTATGTCGGCTTCCGCTGCGGAAATAAAATTGGCCGCCGCACACGGCGTTAATATTATTACTTTTCCCGTTGGTCTGCCGAATCCGGCACATCCGTTTGCCAATCATACACTCGATCGCCTCAGCGCTTTTATTTTGAAAAACAATCCAAAGGCGTGGCTGTTGCCCCGCATCTGGTGCGGCGTACCTGGCTTTGATGCGGCGCACCATTCGCAGCTAATTAAATACGCCGACGGACAACGCCCGCAGTGCTCACCGGCGTCCGGTCTTTGGTATCACGCAGTAGCCAGCGATCTGAAGTTGTTTATCAAGCACGTGCAACATTCACCCGTCCTTGCCGACCGCGTTATTGGATATCATATCTGCCATGGGAATACCGGAGAATGGTTTACTCCGGGATTCTGGAATAAAGTTCGACCAGGATTTGATTATTCCAAACCCAATCAGGCGGGTTTTAAAAAATGGCTGCGGAAGCGGTATAGGACAAACGCCGCATTGCGCGCCGCCTGGCACAATAGACGTATCCGTTTTGGCTTGGCTGATATTCCTCCGGCACAGGCCGCCAATGCCTATCCATTTTATCGCCCGGATGAACAGAATTATGTTGACTATATGCGATATCAAAGCGACATGGCGGTGCATCGGATTTCACAATTTGCGGAAGTTATAAAGCGACAAACTTCGGGCCATTCCTTGGTGGTTACCTTTTACGGTTACGGGTTTTCCCTTCCAACCCCAGATAGCTCCGATGGGGCACTTGGCAAACTGCTTCGATGCCCCTATATCGATGCCGTTGCGTGTCCCGTGGACTACGCGTTTCGCCAACCCGGCGGTGCCCCGCCGCTGGAGGGTGCGCAGGATAGTGCCGCGTTGCATGGCAAGCTATGGATGATGGAGGATGACACGAGCACATTTTTGGATACCACGAAGCATTCCGGCCCGGGGTTTTATGCCCGGTGTGTTAATCTGAATCAGACCATCGCCGTACACCGCAGGAATTTCGGGCAGGTGCTCATCCATCGTATGGGAATGTGGTGGATGGACCTTCAAGGCAAGGGATGGCTCAACAGCAACGGCATATGGAAAAACATCGGAAAACTGCGTGCTATTTATGCGAGATATGGCGGACGTTCGCAATACAAACCTGAGGTTGCGGTGATTTTGGATGAAAGATCCAGCAACCATGCTCGTGTCGGACCGATAGATATGCCGCTCTTAGGCGCGCTTACGTTCAATCCTGGTCAGTTCTTCCGTTGCGGGACAGGTGTGGGATGTTATCTGATGTCGGATATTAACAACCGTCACTTTCCTCCAGCAAAGGTCATTATTTTTCTTAACGCCTGGCACGTAAGCGCCGCCAGACGCAGGGAAATAAGGGCAAAGCTGGAATCGCGAGGACGCACTCTAATCTGGATTTACGGTGCAGGCTTTATAAAGCGCGATACCATTAATGTCGGTGCGGCCAGCCGGCTGGCAGGCATGAAATTGCGGTTACTCCCTCCCAGCAGCCTCCCCGGCAGTCAAATCATCGCCAGCAACAAACTCGGCCTGCCAATGCAGCACATTGCCGGACTTAATGCCTCCATAGCCACATTCGGGATATTCCGCCATGCGACGGACACACCCAGCTTCGCCGTAGCAGACCATTCCGCGATGGCGCTGGCGCGCTATGACAATTCCAAGTCCGTTTCAGTTGCTTTGGTCCGCCATAAAAGCTACAACTCTATTTTTATTGGTGATCCTCGCCCGTCCGCAGCATTCTGGCGGTCATTATTTCCGCGTCTTGGCGTGCCGGTTTACCTGAATACCAACGATGCTTTTGAAACCGACGGAAGTCTGATGATGATCAGCAGTGATGGCATAGCGGGCGATCGCACCATCACGTTGCCCCACAGAAGTTCCATCTACGACCTGTCTAATGGAAAGTGTTTAGCGACCCATGTAAACACCTTCAAGTTCCGCATGCGCCGCTTTCAGACCAAGTTGCTGCGCGTTGTGCCTGAATAGATCTTTAGCGGCTGGAAAGTTGCACGACAATTTCCGGAGTCGCTTTGTGAAACTCTTTTTCTCCGGTGTGTCGGCCCTGGGAAGCCGTGACGGTGAATAATCCGGTTCGGCCGTCTGGGTGAATCGCTTTTCTGACAGTGTTCCAGGATTCATTTCTGACGCGGCCGGTTGCTGAAAAACTCAAATGCGTTGAGAATGATGCTTTGAAGACCGGCATGTGCCGGTGCTGAAATTTTGACCATCCATAAGGAGTTCGTAATGGCTAATATTACTTTCAAAGGCAGTCCTATTCACACCGGTGGCGACGTTCCAAAGGTGGGCGGAAAGCTCCCGGCTTTTACCTTGACCAAAACGGATTTAAGTTTGTTGAAATCTACAGAACTGACGTCCAAGACGATCATCCTCAACATATTTCCCAGTATTGATACATCGGTTTGCGCCCGGTCGGTTCGCCAATTTAATGTCGACGCGGCAGGTCTTGCCAATACCACGGTCTTGTGTATCTCCGCGGATCTTCCGTTTGCACAAAACCGTTTTTGCGGGGCCGAGGGAATTAAGAATGTTGTGATGCTTTCAACATTCCGCCATCCGGAATTCGGCAATGTCACAGGCTTAACTATTGCGGATGGGCCGTTGGCTGGTCTGCTGGCGCGAGCGGTGATCGTGGCCGATGGCACCGGAACGATTAAATATGTGCAATTAGTTCCAGAAATCGGACAGGAACCCGATTACGCCGGGGCCATTGCTGCTGCAAAATAATCAGGAAACGCTGCACATCCGGCTCTTTTCGGTTGATTGCGATTGGGCGTTAAGCTACCATTACTAATTGTAATGGAGGCATGTTTCCTATGATTCATACAATTTTAGCAACAGATTTGCACGTTCCCGATGGCGTCCGGAGGCTGGTGAAGCACCATTTGCGTTTCAAGGATGAACCGCTGCTCATGGCCATCGTATTCAAGCCCCGGCGGGCAAAGTCGGATATTGTCCTGTTTGAGGTTATAGAAAATTTTGGTGCCGGAGCAGTTGATGCTGATCAGGAACTGTTTGAAGTCAGTCTCGGCACCAATTCCGGAGTCGAGCTCGACCCGGGACAGAGACTCCGCCTGGTTCTTACTAACCCCGATGAATTTCGGCAGGCTGTCAGGGATGGGTGGTCGGGTATTCAAGATTTGACCAAGGCTATTGATCGCGGAGATTTCAAAGTTTTGCATTGCCCTCGTAACCAAGCTGGACTTCGAGAATTGATCAATGCTTGATCCCCCCGCTCATCTGTGGTTGTCACAGGCACATTCCGATTTCTGCGCCGCGAAGCGTGTCTATCAGGCTGATGACGACAGCACCTATTGCCAGGCAATTGCCAAGTACCAACAAGTAGTTGAAAAGTCCGTTAAAGCCTTGGCAGCCGGACTGCAAGACGCCAAAATTGCCCAAGTATCCAGAAGCCATTATTATAAACACGACGTGGAGCGCTTGGCGCAAGCCATTCGACACTCGCTTGCCCCCAAGAATGTCAACGAAATTCACAGCAAGGTAGCCGAATTATTCAATGAGCACTACCGTGAAGAAATCAGAATCCTTTCCAGTTTCGCGCCGCACAGGCCACCACCCGGAGCACCTCACCAGCGGAACACAGAATACCCGTTCCAAAACGCGAACGGCGACTGGACCGCGCCGGCGATACCGAAGTCTTTCAATTCACAGGAGGTGACTCGATTCAAGGATTTGGCCGTTCGCATCTGGCAACGGTGTAACAAAATTATCTCGGCACTGCCGCGGCTCAATCAAACTTGAATTTCAAATCGATCGCCTCCTTTTGCGACCCGCGCTTAGCTGCCTTTACGCCACACCGACCTTACCGTCCGCCGATTCGTTGTTCACGCCGATTTTCATTGGGATTTTTGACATGGCTCGCCAATCCAGGTGGCATTTCCAATTGCGGTCATCGCGTTCGGGGTAATCTGTACGGTAATGCACACCGCGCGTTTCCTGTCGTACACCGGCTGCCGCCGAAATCAGACGCGACATTTGCAGCATGTTCTGCAATTCCCAGCCTGCGGGCTTATCAAATACTTTGTCCAGAAGGTAGTGGGACCAAAACTCAATAATTTCCAATGCCTCATCCAGGCGCGGTCCGACACGTTCAATTCCGACATTGCGCCACATTAATGATCGCAATGAACCGAAGACATCCTGAATGTCGAATTCGGTACGTTCACTAGGTGCAATTTCCGCGGCCACGATTGGAACTTCCAGAGAGCGGCTGTGGCCGGCCAGCGCGGCCGCAGCATCCTCACCGGCTCGCTTACCAAAGACCAATGCCTCGATAAGCGAATTACTGGCCAGGCGATTGGCTCCATGTAGCCCGCTGTAAGCGGCTTCCCCAATGGCGTATAAGTTTTCAACGTCCGTGCGGCCCAGCAGGTCGCACGCAACCCCGCCCACCATGTAATGGGCACTGGGGTGCACAGGTATGGGTTGGCGGGAGGGATTAATGCCAAACTGCATGCACACCTGATAAATGCCCGGAAAACGCAACTTGAACGCAGCTTCGCTGATGTGCCGGCAATCAAGAAAGACATGCGTTGTACGGGTTTTGGCCATTTGCGCCATGATGCTTCGGGAAACAACATCGCGCGGAGCCAAGTCCGCCTGCGGGTGATAATCCGGCATAAAACGATAGCCGGCCCGGTCAATAAGTGTTGCTCCTTCGCCGCGCACGGCTTCACTGACCAGCGATCGGGCCGAACCGGCAATGTAAATGGTTGTGGGATGGAATTGTACCATTTCCATATCTCTAAGTGTCGCCCCCGCTCGCCAGGCCATGGCGTGCCCGTCTGCGGTGGCGATGGAGGGATTGGTTGTTTCCCGATATAAAGCTCCCGCTCCGCCGCTGGCCAGAAGGGTTTTGCGACCGAACATGACGAATAATCCGCGCTGCTGACTCCAGGCTAGAGCGCCTAAAACACGATTCTCCTGCGTCAGCAGATCCAGAACAAACGTATGCTCCAGTATCGATACCTGCTCATAACTGCGGACCACGCCCATCAGGCAGTTGGCCAGTTCCCGGCCGGTGGCATCACCCAGGGCGTGGACAATGCGCGCAAAGGAATGCCCTCCCTCCCGCCCAAAGGCCAATCGGCCGTCGGTTTCGCGGTCAAAGTTTGTTCCCCACCGTATCAACTCTTCGATGCGCGCAGGACCTTCCCGAACCACCGTTTCCACAGCCGGTCGGTCGCCTAATCCACACGCCACGGTTAGCGTATCTTCAATATGGCTCTGAAAACTGTCATCCGCCTGCATCACACTGGCAATGCCGCCTTGCGCATAATACGTGTTTGATTCCGACAACTGATGTTTGGACACCACCAGCACATCCAGTGATTCCGCCGCCGCGGCCGCCGCGGCCCGCAAGCCAGCTACGCCACCGCCGATGATTAATATATCAGTGTGTATTTGCGGCAGACGTTTGGTTTTAAAGGGCAGCAGATACCGGCGGTTCATTCCAATACTCCTCACGCTTGTGACGGCGGCAACGGGACGATTATACAGGACAATGTGTTTATTTTGGTTGGGAAGCGTTTGGGCCTGTTTTAATTTACTGTGTCTGCTGATGTTGGGGGTTCAGGCCCGTATTATTTTACTGCGCCCCGCCCGGATACCGGCGGTAGCGTTGCGCGTGTCTACGATACAGCGGGCGTGCTGTACAATAAATTTCCAGTCATAAACCGTATGATCCGTGGCGATCAATACAAGATCATATTTCTTAAGATTGGCGGTCGTGAGCTTAACGGACTTCATTTTCAGATCATGCTGCCGCTGCGGATGCGTCCGGGGTATGAAGGGATCATTGTAATCAACGCGTGCGCCGCGGCTTTTGAGTTGTTCAATCAGCACTACGGAAGGCGATTCACGCAGGTCATCAACATCTTTTTTATACGCCAGGCCCAGCACCAAAATCTTTGATCCGCGAATGGCCCGCCCCACATTATTAAGCGACTCGGCGACTTTGCCTATCACGTGATACGGCATGGCGGTGTTTAACTCGCCGGCCAATTCGATAAAGCGCGCCGTGACATCATACTGCTTGGCTTTCCAGCTTAAATAAAACGGATCGATGGGAATGCAGTGGCCGCCAAGGCCGGGACCGGGATAAAACGCCTGGAACCCAAACGGCTTGGTTTTGGCGGCTTCAATAACTTTCCATACATCAATACCCATGCGGTCAAGAATAATTTTCAGTTCATTAATCAAGGCGATGTTGATACAACGGTAACAGTTTTCCAGTATTTTCCCGGCCTCAGCAATTTCACAGCTCTCTACCGGCACCACGGTTTTAACTGCTTGACCGTACAAAGCGCACGCGGCTTTCAGCGCACCGGCATCCATACCGCCGACAACTTTTGGAATATCGACCGTTTGGAAATCCTTGCGGCCCGGATCTTCACGTTCCGGTGAATAGGCTAAAAGAAAATCTTTCCCGGATTTTAACCCCCCGGCCTCAAGTACCGGCAGCACAACTTCACGTGTGGTGCCGGGATACGTCGTGGATTCGAGAATAATCAGTTGCCCCGGGCGCAAATATCCAGTGATCTCCGAGGCGGTTCCGGAAACGTACTGCATATCAGGCTCGCGGTTAACCGTTAGCGGCGTGGGAACACAAATAATCAGGGCATCGCAATGGGCCATACGGGAAAAATCAGTGGTAGGCGTGAAATGCCCATCTCGCACAAGGGAGCCAATAGTCTGGGGAGGGATATGCCGAATGTAGCTTTTACCGGATTGCAACATCCGAACTTTGGCTTCATCTATGTCAAAACCGATCGTGGTGAAACCGGAATCAGAAAAGGCTTTTACCAGAGGCAGGCCGACATAACCTAGACCAATAACGCCCACAATCGCTTTTTTTAATTTAATGCGTTGAACCAGTTCGGAAACAGACCAACTCGTATTTTTCATCCGCGTTTCCAAATTCAAGGCTGCTTATTCGTCTGGACGGTCATAGGAACAACATGTTCGACTGCCTGCCGGACTCGGGGCGTCCGAGGGGAAGGCTCATGATGGGCCAGATAAAGCAGTCCCAGCAATAACAGCAATCCTATAACAATTTCAACTGGGTAGTTTGTATCCATGATGACCCATCACCTCGTAGCTTTGACTTTCAAATAATCCGATGCCCTCTGCCAGCGAAGACTATCAGCTTTGCTGTTCAGCGTGCAATTGCGCACCCTGAAAAAGCCAGCAGATAACCAGCAACGGCACGCCAATGCATAGCATGGCGTCCGCAAGGTTAAATATCCAGGGCCAATATTGCAAGTGAATAAAATCCCGCACTTTGCCGCCATTGAACGCACGATCGTACAAATTACCCATAGCCCCTGCCAGAATAAGTCCCAGTGCGATATGCATGACCCATTGGCGGCGCTGCGTGTTCATGAAAACATAGACAACAAAACCAACCGCGACCAAACTGATGAGAATAAACAGCGGAGCCAACCCCGGGCCGACGCCGAAAACTGCTCCGGGATTCAACGTCGTGCGCAGCCGCAGAACATCCGGAATCAGCACCACATGATGCGAATCCGGTCCATAACCGAGCTTGGCGAAAGCCAGATGCTTGGTCCACAAATCTGCAGTCAGGCCGCAGGCAGCAATCAGCACAAAGCGTGCCCATGCAATCGGAGATGATTTCGCTAATGAGAGTGTGGCGTCGGCATGGGAAGGCATCGGAGATCCGGACTTTACCGAACTGATTGGTTGATTCATGGCACCGTCCAGCCGAAACATTTTAGTCAATAAATGAATCTATTATTCGTCTATTCGTCTTCTTCATCCGACGTTTCTACGGTCGAATTCTCATGGCCATTACGCGGCAACATTCCGCTTTCCAGCATCCGGGCATACTCAATACAGTATTTCGCCCAGGGCTTGGCTTCCAACCGCGCTTTTCCGATGGCTTTCCCGGTCGCGACGCATATGCCAAACGTGCCATCTTCTATCCGGGCGATGGCTTCTTGAATTTCTTTCAGCAGTTCTCGTTCGCTTTCAATCAGGCCGAGCGTAAATTCTTGTTCAAAATTGTCGGTTCCAACGTCGGCCATGTGCATAGGACTGCTGGAATGATTGTCCTGGTTTCGGAAGGCTTCGCTTTCCATCGAACCGACATCACCCAGAATTTCTCGGCGTTTTTCCAGCAGCAACGTGCGGAAATTCTCCAGTTCGGTTTTTGAAATTTTGACTGCCGGTATTTTCGCTGCCCCACCGCTCCCGCGGATTGAGCCGTTGATCTGATGGGCATTGCCGTTAATCACTTTGCCATTCATGGGCTGGGACCGCCGGCCCTGAGGAAGGGTGCGATTTTTTTTGGCTGGCGACGGCTCCGGCCGGGAAGCGGCCTTGCCTACGCGCACAACTTTGTATGCGGCGGCTTTGCTGAGAGCTTTAACCGAACTGCTGCCGGCAACTTTCCTTTTTGTACTGCTTGTTTTGGGCGGCAATTTATTTTTAGCCTTGGATTTCGGTTTGATGATCGGCCTGCGCGCCGGCTTTACCGGTTTGGCTTTGCTTATTTTCTTAGCGGACATGTACACTCCATCAACTGCCAAAAACCAACTATTCGCCCCTCTTATTCTTGACCATCGCGGTAGGTCTCCGCGCAAAGTGCCAAGATTCATTAAGATATCGGCTCAATGCCGTTAAGTCAATTGAAACCCTTGAAATTTTTTCCTGAAAAATGACTTTTTGGCCTGATTTAGGACGCTTTATTCCATGGAAGGGCGGCCTTTCGCGACACCAGTTTATTTAGCGAGAAAAGGGCCGCAGCACGCCAATGACTACGCCTTGAATGGTCACATCGGAATCCACGTAAATAGGATCCATGGATTTATTGGCGGGCTGCAAGCGAACACGATCCTTTTCGCGATAAATGCGCTTCAGCGTTGCTGCCCCATCCGCCAGCAGAGCCACAACGGTTTCTCCGTCACGCGCACTGGAGCGCTGTTCAACGATGACCAGATCACCATCGGCAATATGATCCTCAATCATCGAATCGCCGCGCACGCGCAGAGCGAACGTCCCGAACCGTGATGAAAACATATCTCCCAGGCTGATTGTATCGGGATTTTCCACCGCTTCGATCGGATACCCCGCCGCGATGGAACCGGCCAGCGGAAAGTCCGTCGCCTGACTGTGTTGATTCCATGGCTCAGGCAGCTTCACTGCCGGATGCACAGTCAAAGAGCGTGCCTTGTGCGGTTCGCGCTGAATGAGCTTTTTTCGCTCCAGAGCCTGAACGTGCTCGAACACGGTGACCTTGGATACTCCGAGTTGATCGGCCAGTTCCTGCATCGTCGGCGAAAAGCCCTGTCGAAGTCGAAAGTCGCGGATAGCGGTAAGGATCGCCAGTTGTTTCGGTGTTGGTGTCATGTGTGGTCTCCATGTAAAGAGATGAGCCGGTTTCCAGAGATGCATCGGGTTTTCCCGGAAGTTTGATTTTTCCCGGCGATCCAATTTGCATCGGAATGGTGTTCAGTCCAGGCATCGGAAATATGCCGTTTTTCCGTACGTGGCCAGAGATAGCCTTGGCAGGCGCTGCTCCTGCCCCAATGATCTGGGCCCATGGTGAATACTGGCTTTTCTGCCCACACGCGGGGCATGGCTCCAGCAAGTCGGGCCGAGCTTCGCTGCGGTAGCTCCGCCCCGGGTGAATGCCCAGAAAGACGTCCCGAAATTCTCGAAACAGCAGTTTTAACGGCGACAATATTTCGTCGTCGGCAACCTCCTGGTCTTCCAGCAACTGCGGTCGATATCGATTGGAAAACCAGTCTACTATATATTCTCCGCCGGGACCAAAGGTGCATAACGGAACTTCCATTTGCCGCAACGACCGGCCGATCGCAAGATCGCCGTTGGCCAGCAGCTTTCCGGTATGAATCCGATATATTTTCATCCCGTTTACGTTGCGGTTTGGCAACCCTGCCACAGGTGTGGACTTTGTACTGCCGGAAATAGTCGCCCGGATAACTCCCGATATTTTCCACTTCAAGATGTTGGTAATCATGAGCCTGGACTCCTTTCCAATTTGCGTTCAAGGCGGCACCCGTCATCGAGGAGGCCGCCGAGTGGTTCAAAGCACCCATCCTGGTGCCTTGCTTAATACTATGTCGGAACATTACGACCTCTTCCTTGAGAAAATCCGTAAGGCATCTGTTTGGATACTATACAGAACATTTTGCGAACGTCCAGTCCCATAGCGATTTTTTTGGGTTAGTGAACGACCTCCGAAACCGTCGGTATGTATTTTTTGCCATCTATTTGTGCAAAAATGCCTTATAGAGTCCCAGCGGGACGGCAGTAATCAGTCATTTTACATTTCTCTTTTGCGAAAAAACAGTTCGGTGTTATTCTGTAATTCGTTAAGAAGCGGCGAATTTCAGCGTGCAGTGTAAGGAATTATAAAAATTAAACATCAATTGTTGAAACTTTTCTTCTATGCCGAAGTATAATGATGAAGGGTGAGACTGATAACAGTAAAGAGGAGTCCATCATGAAACCGAGAAATGCAAACGTAGTGGCCAGTCAATGTTCCGGCAGCAGTGGAAATTTGCGGCAGCCTTGTCTGCGATTTGTACGCGGGCAGTTAAGCTTGGGCTGCATGCTAATGCTCGCGGCGATTTATGCGCTTTCCGCCAGCGGTGGTGCGCAGCAGGCTGCGGCGCAGGTCATGGTCCAAACCGGCAATGCTCTGGATGCGAATAATCAAGTCGGTTCCGGCGGCAGCAACGCACCGATTCCGGGGTATGTGCCGATGAACCCTAACGCCGTGGGATACGCGAACTCCAATACGGGAATGTATAACTCTGTTCCGCGTGTGAATTATCAGGTGGTGCCAGTACCACTGCCGGGCGGGGGCACGAGCTTTGCCCGAATACCCCAACTCGGTCAATCATCTTTTGGAACCAATGTCCCGCCATCGGCGGTGCCGCTGTATAATGTCAACGCCATCAGTTCCGGCGTGCCAAGCTCTGCCGTAAATTCTGCCTTAGGTTCGCAGGGGCTTATGAATTCTCAGGGAGCTTTAGTTCAAACTCCTGTCGGCATGGGCGGCAACCCCTATTCGCCGTATGCCATCAACGGGCAGGCCTATACGAATCCTGCGTTTACGTCGCCGTACAACAGTCAGAACCCAGCGGCGCTGATGCCGGGGACTGGCGTTTCGGCTTACACCACGCCGGGCTTCGCGGCGGTGCCAATGGGGACAACCACTGGGGTTGTGGGACAGATCAGTCCTTTGTTCGGACTGCGGCAAGTCAGCGTGCAACAGCCGATTTCAGGCCAACTGACAAATCCGTTTGGTCTGGCATCGCAAAGCCACAAAGTATCAGGCTTAGAAAGCCAATCGCAAACCGGCAATTCGTTTAACAGTCTCACGCCTGTCAACGTAGGCATAAGTCAAGCGACTAATGCACAGGCGATCAATGGAAACGTTAACCATATCAAAGCTAGCCGTCCCACGGGCGAGGCCATTAATGGTTCGGTTAATGATGGCAGCCAACCCGGCAAAATTAATGGCGGCGGCCTGTATCAGCAATTGCTGACCGAGCTGGCAGGCGGCAAGGCCACCAGCATTACCGCCCCCGGCTTGCCCGGTAAGCCAGCCATGACCATGACAGACTTAACGCCCCGATCTAATCATGCCACTTTAACCATCGATCCAATTACCGGCTTGCCGATTGCCCCGATTACTTCTAAACGGCTCATTGGGGTATCCAACGGAATCGGACAAGGCACAACGGTCCATACCGGCCTGGGCTCGATGAGCACTATCATGCCATCCGGGATAGGGACCCATGGCAATATTTCCAATACCCTGACAAACCAATTGCAGGCCGGGCGGAGTCTGGCTCCCCTGAATTCACTGGCTGGCGGAACGCCGGGGAATTTTGGTCAGTTGATGCGCCAAGCGGAAGCAGATCAGAAAACCGGCCGCTTTGTATCCGCGATTGAAAATTATCAAAGCGCCATCCAGTTGCAGCCCGGCAATGCTCTGCCGCTGGTGGGACAAGCCAATGCCGAACTGGCCGCCGGCCTTTATCAAAGCGCCGCTTATAATCTGAAGTTTGTCTTCGGCCGCCATCCGGAATTAACTGCTCTGCACTACGACTTTAAAGCTCTGTTACCGGCTACCTCCCTGCAGGCGTCCCATCGACAGTTGCAGCGGATGTTCAATGAGAAAAGTGACCTTGCCGCATTTTTACTGGCGTACGTCGATTATCAAACCGGTCGCGGCCCGGAACTAAAATCCACGCTTAACCAATGGGCCAAGTGGAAAAATAAGGGGCCGTGGCCTGCGATCCTTCAGAAGGCTTGGATAAAGGCCGCCGATACCAAAGCTGCAGGGCCAGGAAAAGCGGAGAAGCCGTGACGCAGTTTGATGTCTCCCAATCGCGAGATTTACGCGACCCCAATGTCGCCGACGAGATCGTGCGCCCCGAACTTAACCCCGTGGTGGGGTCAGCCATGGCAGCGCGCATTGAGGCCACGACGCGTCTTACCGATTACATTGATGCGGCCACGCTGCAGGATATTCAGGATTCGCTTGCATCGGTAGCTCGCGTCAAGGCCACGATTCTGGATTCGCAGGGCGTCCCACTTACGCATACCACGGTAAGCAAGCGTTTTCAGACGCGCTCGGCCGCTATTGCCGCGTCACACAGTGCCAAGGGCGATACCGCACTGGATCAGCCATTCTCTGCTCCGATCGTGGTGCGCGGGCAACGTTTGGGCAGCATTGTCATTGAACCGGCCAAAGCCACGCCGGTGCGGACCGCCGCGATTAATGAATTGGCCGCCAAATTGCAATTGCCCCCCGCGCAGGTCCGCACCGTTGTTGACGCCCTTAATCAGGAAGCACTGGTCCAGCGGACGGCGGGCGTTCAGTTTTTATATCTTCTGGCCAATGCCATCTCACGCCTGTGCGAGCAGGAAATTCAATTGCGCCGCCGCATCGTGGAGTTATCCACACTTTTCAATATCTCCAACATGCTTACCGAGGCCCGCGGCCTTCAGCAAACCCTGGACCGCGTAACATTCAGCGTCACTGAGGCACTGAATGTAAAAGCCTGCTCACTGCGACTGCTTGATGACCAGCGCGATGAAATGGTTATTAAGAGCGTTTACAATCTTTCAGAAGCTTACCTGCATAAAGGCCCCATCATGCTGCGCCAAAGCGGTATTGACCGGGAGGCCCTGGAGGGTAAGGTCGTCTACATTCCCGATATTGCTACCGATGAACGAATCATTTACCGCGATGACGGTCGCCGGGAGGGCATTGTTTCGGTGCTCTGCACCGCGTTGATTTATAAAGACCGTCCCATCGGTGTATTGCGGGTCTATTCCGCGGAACGCAAGGAATTTTCAGATTTTGAAGTTAAACTTCTGCAATCCATTTCAGGTCAGGCCGCCGCCGCCATTGAAAACGCGCGTCTGCAGCAGGAAACCGTGGAAAAAGAGCGCCTCCAGCGGCAGGTTCAGATTGCCGCTGAAGTTCAGCGCCGCATGATTCCCGCCGGGGCACCGGTCGTACCGGGCTTTGATATTGCAGCGCTTTACGCCCCATGCTTTGAACTCGGTGGAGATTTTTACGACTTCATTGAATTTGGAACCTCCACGCTGGGTATTGCGGTTGCGGATGTGGTGGGCAAGGGCCTCCCCGCTTCGCTGCTAATGGCCTCCGTTCGGGCCGCCATCCGCGCCTATGCCAATGATATCTACGACCTCGACGAAATTATCGCCCGCGTGAACCGAGCCATGGTAGCTGACACCCGCAGCAACGAATTTATTACCCTCTGGTATGGCACATTAAACTATGCCCGGCGGCAACTGACGTATTGCGCAGCGGGCCATGATCCGGCCCTGCTGGTGCGTGATGGGAAAATCCAGGAACTTTCGGCGGGCGGAATGGTACTGGGCGTGGACCCGTCCGAACGCTATGTCAAAGAAGTTTTGCAGTTACAACCCGGCGATCTGATTTTTATTTACACGGATGGTTTAAGCGACGCAGTGAGTTTCAGCGGAGAAAAATTCGGCAAAGCGCGTGTGCGTGAAACTCTGCTGCGCCACAAAGACTCTACCGCCGAGCAAATTTGCCAGAATATGATCTGGGAAACCCGCCGCTTCGTAGGGCTGAATCGCCGCACTGACGATACCACCATGGTAGCCCTTCGCGTCACGCAGTGACATCCCCGCGACCTCAAGTATTTCCCCTCTGATTGCGAATAAAAAAAGGTGTCAGGTACCTTTTTTCCGGAAATATACGGGGTTGCGTACCGCTCCCGGTAGACCATTACCATTTATTCTGCCCAATGCTGAAGCGTTGAGCTGATCGCAGAAATGGGATCTGATGACACGATGGGCTTAAGCCCGTCGCGGTTGAGGTAAACGCCTCGCCCGACTTGGTGTGCCATTATTAGCGGCGGACGGTATCAAGCCCAGGTCCAGCACGGCGTGTGCGGCATCTGCACGAGTTGTGGCAGGTAATTAATGGTATGCGCCTGCGATATTCTCGCAAGGTACGCCTGTAATTCCTGTTCAGTAAATTTTTCAAGAAAAGCCCGCCCGGCGGAGCGGTTCAAGCGGATAATCTCATCCATCATTTCAGGTTTGCTCATGCGCGACTCCTTTCGCTTAACATTCCCTATACCAAACCGGCCAAAGCCGACCTGGTACATGAGAAAATTCTCGGCGTCCAATGCCGATAATCTCTAACGATAAGGGCTTATCGGCCAACCATTCAAATAACTTTAATAATTTTTTGGATTTTTCAAACGTCTTGCGGCATTGATCCCAAGGCGGTGTTCCAGTAATATATTATCTCCGTGATCGGGCGTTTAGCTCAGTTGGTTAGAGCGTACGGATCACACCCGTAAGGTCGGGGGTTCGAGCCCCTCAACGCCCAATCCGTGATTTTTTTGATCAGCACAGGCAGGCGCGATGGATCACAATCCAGGCTGTTTTCAACCCTATTGGCTATAACGGCACTTTCGCGCGGTGCCTCCCTGCGATCGCCTTTCCTCGCCGCGTGCGCCGGAAAATGCGCCGCTTACCTTGTGCCATCATCGCCGGCGGTTTAATTCCTGCGACTGCCTTACGCTTCAGTTTGGGGGCGTTTCGCGGCTGGCCAATCAATGTGGAAGAATTTTCCACGCGCTTGATCAACGCGCTCATAGGTATGGGCGCCAAAATAATCTCTTTGCGCTTGAATCAGGCTCGCCGGAAGCACCGCGGTCCGATAGGAATCATAGTAAGCCAACGCGGACATAAACGCCGGGGCGGCAATTCCGTTTTGTGCCGCCAGGGCTACAACTTGGCGCCATTGTTCCTGGCCGTTTTGGATCTGTTTGCGGAAATAAGGGTCCATTAACAGATTGACCAGTTCAGGATCAAGGGTGTAGGCATCCGTAATTTTCTGAAGGAATCCGGCGCGGATAATGCAACCGCCCCGCCAGATGCTGGCGATGGTTCCGAAATCAAATTTCCAGTGATATTCCTGCTGGGCCTGGAACATAAGCTGAAAACCCTGCGCATAGGCGCAAATCTTGGAGCAGTAAAGCGCTTGCCGAATGGCCTCGACCATTTTTTTTCCATGCTTCTTATTGCCCACCTTGGGGCCTCGAAGTTTTTTCGACGCCGCCACACGCTCTTCTTTTAAGGCGCTCATGCACCTCGCGAAAACTGCCTCGGCAATTGAATTGGCCGGCACACCCAGATCCAATGCACTGGTGGAAGTCCATTTGCCGGTGCCCTTCTGGCCGGCTGCATCCAGAATGCTGTCCACCAGATATTTCCGCGGCTTGGCCGGGTCGCGCTGTTGCAGAACATCGGCGGTAATTTCAATCAGATAAGAGTCCAGCTCGGTAAGATTCCATTGGCTGAAAATTTCCGCCAATTCCGGCGGCGTAAGGCCCAACAAATGCCGCAGCAGAAAATAGGCCTCGCTGATTAACTGCATATCGACATATTCAATGCCATTATGCACCATTTTAACGTAATGGCCCGCTCCATCCGGCCCGAGGTAGGCTGTGCACGGCACCCCGCCAGTCACCGGCTTGCCGGGTTCGGCACCGGGAATTGGCTTGCCGGTTTTGGGATCAACCTTCGCCGCAATGGCTTCCCAAATGGGTTTAAGATGTTTCCAAGCTTCCGGATCGCCGCCGGGCATCAAGGATGGGCCAAATCGGGCACCGAGTTCGCCGCCGGATACGCCGGAGCCGAAAAATTTGAGTTTGTCGGCATATTGCTTTTCCCGCCGAATGGTGTCGGTCCACAGGCTGTTACCGGCATCAATGACAATATCGTTTTTATCCACACCTGCATCGATAAGCTGTTGCGTGACCGCATCAACCGCAGCGCCGGCCTTGACCAGAATAATAATGACACGTGGCTTTTTTATGGCCAGCACAAAATCCGCCAGCGTATCACAACCCACCAGCTTTCCCGGCGTGTTCGGATTCTCCTTGATGAATTCCTGCGTTACCTTGGTGGTACGATTAAACACCGCAATATTAAAATCATGATCGGCGATATTCAGGGCCAGATTTTTTCCCATCACCGCCAGACCAATTAAACCCACTTGAGCAATTCCGGATTCAGACATGAATCATTTCCTTTCAATGAATTCAACCCCTGACTATGTTAGAGCGCTGGCCGGAAACTTTCCAGCGAAGAAACACTTTTTAATTATTCCCACTTTCTCATGTGCGCACAATTTCGCCACGCCGATATTGCTGTCGCAGATGTTCCTCCCCCACGTCAAACATTAGTGCGTAGCGGCTGTCAGTCTTAGCGTCTCACCAACGCCCACGGTGATGGGTAGTGTTTTAACGATGGCTATTGTTTTACCCTGCATAACTTTTCGCCCATGCTCCAAGACCGCCACCGCTACCAGGCGGCCCGGCCACGGGTTTACGAGACGGCATAGGCCACCTCCGTGCCGGCAGCTGATTTGCACATACATGACGTGGCCCTTGTGCAGCCGACTGGATATTAAAAAATCTCCGCACGCCAGGAGATTCCCGAAGGATGCATTCTGATTTTTTGGCCAGTTTGGAAACACCAGAATATTCTTCTGGTAGCTTTGGACAAACATACCGCAGATTGTGGTCGGAATGGTCGCAAAATTTTCCGTTCCGCCACCCCCCATCTGAAATAAAAAATTAGGATACGAAAAGTGCCTGATCAGCACATCGAGATGATACAAAATTCGGTCGGGATTATAGCCTACTGCCGCACATGCCGGATAAAAACTCGACGTATTGTTAAAGTCATCCCAGGTCTTTTGGAAGCTCACAGTATTAATCGCTGCCGCCAGTTCCCGCTGCGGGCTTTCCAAGCCGATCGCCCATGCCGGGAAAATAACCTGGTGCGAATTCATCCCCGCCGATGAACCGCTGATACGCACAGGTGGATGCGCCGAGAGCAATTGGCCCAGATTAATCCATTGAGACCCAATCAAGGCGTTCCGAATCACGAATTTTCCTTGCACACCAGCGCCGCCGACAGCATGGGCAATGCTGGAAATGGACGATGCCGGCACCATCGGCAACGGACTTAAATGCGCAAGGATATGCTGCCATCGCACCGCATCCGCGTCATAAAATCCCAAGGAATGATTCATATCCAGCAACCCGGAATACAGCATCTGTAAAAAGGCAATGCTGGTTGCCGGGTTTACATCATGCGGCGACTGCAATTCATCGGCGGCGTCGTCAGGGTCCATGTAAATGCCATTCTTCAGTACCAGATAATGGTCCCAGAATTGCGCCACGCCCCGCAGAAATGGATAGACCTTGCGTGCGTAAGTTATGCTGCGTGTGTAACGCCATCGCTGCAGGCAGTCCACACAACTGAATAACGCATCGGATTTCTGCCGAAGTGTTTTTGCACCGTCTGCGCTCCAGCCGGGCAGTGGGCTTAAGTGGGCGTAGTAAAACAAGCCGTGATAATGCCGATGCCGCGCCAAGGCATGCCCGCGTTGCATCCAATCCAATAGCGCCTGATCGTAATTATCTGCCAGCGCTATGTGATTGGTGGGGTACGCCGCCCAGAAAGGTGCTTCATAATTATAATCCAGCGTGTAATCGCCATTCCAACCCATATGCGGCGAGGTAATAAAATTACCCCACAAACCCGGCGCAATTTGCCCCGGTGCACTGCTGCATGCGAAAGCATAAAGCGAACCGTACCAGAAATTCTCAATGGGCTTATTGGCTATGTGAATATATGAATGGCGCCAGAAGTGCTTCCACCATGCCAAATGCCTGCTCCACAGTTGATTCACGGCCGAAATATTTAATGCATTGAGCAGTTTTAACGATGCGTTGCGATAATTCGCCACATCGCGATTATCCAGTACGGATACAGCAATCGTTGCATCGGCCCCGGGTTGCAGCGTCAGCGCTGCGCGCCCGCTGTTAACCTGCACCCCGCCGCCAATAATGCGGAACGCCAGCAGCCCTTCCGGCGACGCGCCATTAAAAATAATCTGCTTATCGCCGGGGTGAATCGCGTTCCAATCCCACTTAGGTCCGATGACTTGGGCGGCGGTGGGGAATTGAGCCGTTGTTGCTACGGATACGCCATTGACCACCAAGGATAGTCTTTTTCCGTTATAAATCGCCGCCACATGAGACCAACGATTTAATGCCAACCGTCCGGGCGCTGTAACTCGCACGCGATTGAGCATCGCGGACAATTTCCCGCCCACCGTCGAAAAAGTAAAGCCGTAGGAAATCTGCGGCGGATTAGGACCTGGTTGCCCCCAGTGTTGCCAGGTATCACTGGTCATGGCACTGAAAATCGCCTCTGTGCCCTTGGCGGATCTTGGAAAAACATCTGCCGATACGATAAAGCCTCGCTGCGGCATCACCAAATTGCCACAATCAAACCGCGTTGATTTTCCGCGCGAATGAGCATTGGCGCGGATAGAACGGGGCAAAAACCCAAACTGCGGCTCCAATTGCACCGCCCGTGCAGCCGCTGGCATGTCACCGGGCAAACCCGGGGCAAATGCCTTGGGCCAAACTAGCACATTGGCAATCAGGCCGTGAAATGGCCCCGCCGGATCACGTCCACTGGACAGGCCGATCCGCGCATCGACTGTGTCAGGTGATACGCATAAATATCTTATCGTGCCCTTTCGCCCGGACATTCCCGCCGCGCCGGTTGTGCCCCACGCATCCAATAATTTCGGGCGAATCACCAAAGGCAGTCGGCCGCTGTTATGCAGTTGCATAACCAGAAGATTTTCCGGTTTTGCCACCCAAGATTTAAACTGCAAATCATGACCATTATTCGTCGTAAAATTTCCGGCAACATCCGCAGGGCCAATATTTTCGCGCGTCAAATACTTCCCGTTATGCAACGCCGGAATGGACAAATTCAACCGCCCCACCGGCATGATGCGTCCGCGCAACACACTCCAGAAATCCTCCCGCCCGATATACATGGCAATATGATCAGTATTGCGCCCTTGAATCGCCACTCCCACGCTTCCATTACCAAGCAGCGGCCCATCCGGAAAATTATTCGCCGGCGCGTGGCTGGGCGCAAGGGTCCGAATGCCCGATATTTTGGAAACAATATTCCACGCCGCCTGCGACACAGAATTATGCACTTCGGCACCGGCCGTCGTCGCGCCTATGGCCAAACCAAGCAAGGCCACCAAAACGTTGAACCGCCGCGAAATAATGCGTATTACCCCAGGCCAGACACTGCGCATAAATCAAATCTCCAATTCCACTGGATTGTCGCAATCATTTAGTATCTGCAAATCGCGCACTTTGCAAGCCACACAGCCAATTAAGTTCATGACCACTGGCCGTGACCCACGCAGCAAAAGGCCGCCGTGGATGCGCTATCCTTATGATCGGCTGAATAATACGGTCATTAGATCAATAAGGCGGCTTCGATGGCCAAGCCTGGGCCGAAGGCCAGCATCATACACGGCAGCGGTGCCGACTTCTGCCGCAGACGCTCCACAATAAACAGGATCGTCGGGGAGGACATATTGCCGCAGTCGGCTAACATCGCACGCGAAACATCCAAAGCGGCCGCGGGTAAATTCAGGCTGTTGCTAACGGCATCCAGAATTCCCGGGCCGCCGGGGTGAACCGCCCATGAGCCGATATCCGCAATGGCCAGATTTTGCTTCGCCAAGAACTGCTCCAGCCAGGGCTTAAGATTGTCCGCGATCAGCGTTGGCACACGCCTCGAAAGAGTCATCTGAAAACCATGGTCACCGATGCGCCAGGTCATATCGGCATTTGATTCGGGCAATAAATATGAGCCGGTGGCGTGGCACGTCCAGGGTTCACCCGGCGCAGCAGACCTTCCCACAATGGCCGCGGAACCGTCGGCAAATAAAGCATTGGGCAATACGTTGTCAGTATTCCAGCCTTGTTGAAAATGGAGACTGCATAATTCCGTGGCACATAATAAAACCGTCGCATCCGCCTGTGCATTGGTAATGGCCAGCGCCACCTGCAAGGCGTTAAGCGCTGCATGGCAGCCCATAAAACCAATATTCACGCGGCTGACTGACCGGGATAATTGCAATGTTTCTATAATTTCTCGATCCAACCCCGGAGAAAAAAAACCGGTGCAGGAGACCGTTATCAGATGCGTCACGGCGGCTGCCGCGCAGCTTGCGTTGCTCAAGGCGGCATGCGCGGCACGAACCGCCAAGGGAACAGCTTCGGCGCAATAACGCTCCATGCGCTGCCTGGTGCCCGGCCCCGCGGAGAAAGAAGTATCTGAGACATCATAAAACGGCGTGGCACCATTCTCCCCATCCAACAGCACGGTATGCCGGCGTTTAATGCTGGATTTACGGTAAATGGTGGCCAAGAGGCGGGACTGCTTTTCCGTAAGACCCTTTTGGGCAATAGCGCACGCTTTGTCCTGACTAATGCCGAAAGTCGGCAACGCCGTCCCCACACCGGTGATATGCAAACCCATTTGAACTCCAAAACTAAGCCATAGCCACAGGCCGATTTATCTGCCTGACAAGCGGGCCAGCCAGTCCCGGCGACATTTTCAGCGCCTCAACGGCCAAGCGTGTAATGGCCCGATTCCGCAACACCAGTGTGACGGCGCGGCAGGTGCGATGCCGCGATCCGACAAGCTTACGGAACTGCTTCTGCCATTGGAGCCCAAGCTCATCGCGCCATTCTGTAACTGCTTGCTCAAGCAGTGGCAGGATTCGCTTGGCACCGGCTAAGGCCCAGGCCATTCCCTCTCCGGAAAACGGTTCAACATACCCCGCCGAGTCACCAAGAACAAAAAGCCGCGTTTCAAAAAGTCTGCTCCGATGGCGCGTTAGCGCCGGTGCGCCATGCCAGCGGCAGGCAGGAAGGCCCGCCGGCACCGGCAATCCCGAATCACGGATTATTTCAGCCAGGGCGTTGGCCGCCCCTGCGGCGTCACGTGCGGCATGAACATCCAGCGCAGCCGCGATATGCAGCCTCTGGTTTTCCACCGTGACCAGCCCGGCGTAGCCCCGCTTACCGCAGGCCATGTAAATGATTCCCGGGGCGTACCCCTGGGTGGGATATTCCAGCATTCCCGCGATACCAACGCGCGAATTGGCCGCAATTTCCAACCCGTCATCCGCACGCAGCAGCCGCCCGCCCAGTCCATCGGCAACCAGCACGATTTTAGCCCGCACCGACCCCACGATGCCGTCCTGCACGACCGATACTTCCCGATGCGTGGAAAAGGCGGCTGTGGCCTGCGCCGTGGTGCGCGGCATAAAAGCTGCTCCGACATTTTGTGCATGGTTAATCAATGCCATATCCAGCACCTCACGGGAAATCGCCAACCCGCTGGGGATGGGTATTTTGGCCGTTGTGCCACCACAAGCCAGATAAAACCGATCAAGCGGCGTGGCACCTAAAGCGCGGATATTAAATTGTGCCTCTTCAAGCAACAGCACTGCCGCCTGATTCAAACAACACCCGCAGGCTTTGCCACGTGGAAACGCTGCCTTATCAATCAACAACACACTTAATCCCCGCCGCGCGGCCCCATAAGCTGCCATAGCACCTGCTACTCCAGCCCCCACCACCAGCACATCCCACAGGCGATCAGCCTTCCCGGCCGCGGAAAAGCAAATCATGTCCGACTCCCGGACAAGACAAAGCGAAATGGAAACCGCGGTTCAATTTTGACATTGGCCAAGCCGGCTTGTACTGCCAAGGCCGCACTTTCCGCCATGGTATAAGCGGCTCGAACCGACCTTGGGCCGTCCACGCACACCACGCGCGAACCCAGTACACATGCGGCACCTGCTGCCAGAAGCCACCCGATGGTGGAGCGGCGCAGATCATTGACGATCAACCGCTGCCCGGCCCCACCGGCCAACTTTTTCAAGAACGCAACGGCCTGTGAAGAATCCAGATGATGCATAAACAATGAACTCACAATAACATCATAGCCTTGTGGAACGCTGTCCGTAAAAACATCCCAGATAAACCAGTCAATGGAAGCACCGTGCTTTTCCGCATTGGCTTTGGCATGGGCCATGGCGGTCGAGCTTTTATCACATCCTGCGATCTCCAATTTTACGCCCGTCTGATGGGCCAATTTCCACAGAGCGATAGGCACATCCCCCCCGCCAGTAGCGACATCCAGCACCCGCAATACCTTTTTGTTCTCTAACATCGGATGAATTTCACGCCACACAATTCCAGCACTGTCACTCCAATGATTAATGCGTTCCAGCGCGGCCAAAGCACGGTGGTGACTTTCTGGAGAAATGTCCGAAGAATCCATAATCTCGGGCACGCGATTCTGCTTCACAACATTTCTCCTGTTAATGCACACATTAACGCCGACGCTTTGGCGAGGATTTCTGCATACTCTTCATCCGGGTTGCTGTCTGCAGTGATACCAGCGCCGGAACGAAACGTTGCAATGCCATTCGCAATATGGATGGTACGAATGGCAATACTTAGCGTGCCGTCACCAGTCGGACTGATCCAACCGATGTTACCGCAATATATGCCGCGCCGCTGATTTTCCAGTTCACAGATAATCTCCATAGCTCTTATTTTAGGCACTCCGGTAATGGATCCACCCGGGCACATTGCCATGATGATTTCATCCCACCGTTGGCGCACATGACGCTGTAGTTTACCCGTGACTACGCCATGCGTATGCCAAAGCGTAGGCAATTTTTCGATCTGCCGGGGCTTTTCCACGCATACGCTGGTGCACACGCGGCCCAGATCATTGCGCAGCAAATCCACAATCATCGCCAGTTCAGAGCGATCTTTTGCGCTGTGCAACAATTCGTCACACCGTTGCTGATCCGCAACAGGGTTATCACATACACGTCGGCGGGTGCCTTTGATGGGGCGTGTTTCAAGTAATTCTCCGGTACGTTGCAGAAATAACTCCGGCGATCCGGAAATAATTTCATCTTTCCCATAGCGAAAAAAAGCGGCATATTGGGCCGGGTTGTTTTTCACCAGACGCCGGAAAACTTGGTAGCCCGGTTCCGCCACTCTGGCGGTCCATACAGCGGATATATTGGCCTGATAGATATCCCCGGCGGCAATGTATTCTTTGCATCGATGCACCGCCGCCTTGAATGCGGAGCCGTCAGGATGCTGCAGGCTTGTAGCTTTCACCGGAGCATCCCTCGATGGATCGCGGGAGTTTGCTGCGTTAAATTGGCACTGCATTTGCCCGATGACACTTTCCGCGTTCCGGGAATCACCGTGCAACGCCACCAGAAGCCATTCCTGCTTATCAGCATCAAAAACGAAATAGCGTTCAAAGAGTTGCCAGCGTGCCAGCGGAAAAGCCCCCGCCGACCGAGCACACAGTTGCGGCAATTCCGCCATCATGCCTGATTCGTAACTAAACCAGCCAAGCCAGCCGACCCGATCCGGGGGTGGTTGGGAAAAGGAAATAGCGGTGATAATATCCTGCCAGCGCTGCCAGGCCTCGGGCGGCGTCATGGCCATGGCTCCATGAGCTTGGGCAGCTGCTGCCAAACCGGTGCAGTCCAGTTTAATTTTCCAGTCTTTCTCAGTTAGCTGCACGCCAGAAATCGCGTTCACCGCCAGGACCGCATGACCTCCGGTTCCACTGTGCAGCATAGCGATGTCTCCGCCCTGCCCAGCCAACACGCCCAGCAGCCGCACGGGATCAACGCTGCCGCCGGCAGTGCGACTATGCAGCGTAAGTTTGCAGTCAGCCATTAAAACAACCTCACTCCAGGGAGGAACACTTTGGATTCGGACGATGGAGAAAATATCAGATTTCTGAACGCCCCATCACTGATGCAACGGTCAAATCGCCTGTACCACCAGTTGCCCTCCGGAAACCGCAACAGCGCGAATCGGCGCACCTTTTTCAATAATCGGACCTTCGCTTATACAGGCGATGCGGTGGCTGTCGATCAGACCGGTCCCCGCTGGGCGCAATGTCGTCACCGCTGATCCGGTGCGGCCGATCAAAGCGGTCAATTCAATCTGCTGATCTTTGGAAACAGCATTTACCTTCTGCGGATTAGGCCCCCGCAACAGCACGCGGCGGCCAACCGGGCTGTGGGGATAATACTTAACAAATCCGGTTATCACTAAGGGAGTCAGCAGCATAAAAGCCAAGGCGCTAACCATGCCAAACGTCGGCCCGACAATAAAACTTAGAATCATGCCGGAAATAGCAAACGCGGCTGCGAGAATCGCCATAAAGCCGTGCGCCGGAACCACCAGTTCCGCCAATAGACATATAAAGCCTCCAACAAACAGCAGAACGCAGGCCATTAGAATGTCGAAATTCATCACAGTTCAATCCTAAATCGCTACTTCAACCGGGGTGCCATCATCCGATATTTTTTGCACGATAATCTGATTTTCCCGTATTTCCACGATCTCCACAGGCAATCCCGGTGCGATAAATTCATTGCGTGAAACCACGGTTACCAGATGATTATCAAACCGCGCTTTTCCCGACGGCCGCAGTTCAGACACCGCCCGGCCGACCGCACCGACAAATAGCAGATCGCCCAGCGACTCAGGCGACGTGTCATGACGCCGCGATGCGGATACCGGCCTTAATTGCAATCGCCGAAAGCCCGGCGTAATGTCCAGGAACTTGATCAGCAAGGCAATGATCACGCCCGCGGTAATGATTGCCAAAGTTACCACGCCTAGACCGGTTTGAAAGGCCTCTTCCGCCCCAACCTCTGATGCGCCCATGGGAACGAAGGATGCAATCATACCGATAATGGCCAAAATAAATCCGGGAATCGCCAGCAGCCCCAAACCGCCAAAATGGATAAAGTCCAGGGCGATGATCACAATTCCCAGGAAAATAATTCCCACTTCCCACCAGTTGGCAAGACCCGTGAGCATCGGGCCGCCAAGAAATAGTGCCAAGGCTACCAGCCCAATCACCCCGGGAATCAGCAGGCCCGGATGGCTGAATTCCATGTACCCGCAGACCAGCATAATAATCAGCAGAAAGAACCGGACCTGAAAACGCGAACAAAAGCGCGACGCTTTTTCCAGAAAATCCAGACGCAATACGGGGATTTTTGACGCAGTAATGTTCAGCATGGCAGGCAGACTTTCCGGCTCATGGATGACTGCCGCTGCCGCGCCCATTTGCACCGCCTCCCGTGCGCCCAGTGTCAGAAGCGTACCGGCTGGCTTGGCGCGTTTAACATAGACCCACGGATGCACTGCGGCATGACCGGGCAGCGCCGCGGTCAGACGCATTAACTTAGCGCGGGCTTCTGGTGGAACAAACCGCGTTTCTCCGGTCATTTTATTAACAATTTCATCAATTTTTATTTTCCGATCCATCATACCCGCCAGAATCAACGCAGGATGATTCGCATGGTCTTTCTGCACAGACTTAAGTGCCGGCGATGACACCTCGGCCATCGGATCAACGGCGATTTTAGCGGCATCAGCACCCCGCAGGGCAAAGCTTTGGCCGTCCCCCCATGCGGCATTACCCGACATGATGACCTTGGTACATGCCGCCGCAATAATAGCCGCCGGCCCGACTGCCGCTCTGTTAACCCAGGCGACCGTGGCGACATGCGAATGCCGGATTAGCGCGGCAATTTTTAAAGCCTCACGGAGTTGCCCGGTGCGTGAATTGATTTGAAAAATCAATATGGAACTTTTACGTTTCAATGCAGTTGCAATACGCCGTTGCACGCTGACCCATGTGATGCGATCAATCGAACCGGTTATCGTGATGATTGCGGCGTGCCGATGCTCTGCAGCCTCCAGCGGTTTGGCAGCCACAGCGTGTGAAATCACACTCTGTCCGCGCACAAGTATCGGCAGGCATAAAATCAAGCCAAGCACAATGGCGTACAACACGCTGCCCCTGAAGGCCCCCTGCCGTCCAACACCAAACTTCCCAAAGCCGTTCCCACAACGCATTTTCATGACCGCCTCTCATAGCGCTTATGATAGACGGGAAAAATGGCCGCCACAAGCGGAATCATCGAGTCGCTCTTGGAGTATTCTCGCGAGCTTTTAGCAATTCCTCAATTTTAACGAGAGGTTTTCGGCGATTCGGCCACGTCTGGGCCAGTGCTATGGCCTGTGAAAGCTTGATGCGTGTGGCAGCCGCATGGGCGTGGAGCAGGGCCCGCTGCAGGCGAAAGACGGTCACACGGTACCCTTCTATTCCGATTAATACACTGACCGAAAGCTTACGCACTATTTTTGACGACGAAGATCGAACGTTAGACAGCATGGCCGGAACGGCGGGCGAGCCGATATCTGCCAGTGCATCCGCTGCGGGCAAGAGGGTTGCCGCAAGCGTCACAATGTGCAGCCGGGCATCAACGTGTCTATGAAGGTTTAACAGTAGTATGCGCCGCGACAGGGCACCCACGGCCCCCTTCATTCGGAATTGTCCCAAGAGGAATGCCGCCTCACACTTAAGCCGGTTGGACGGCGAATCAAGATCACGCACCAGAATCGCCTCGATCCGCCGGCGCTGCACGACCATATCCAATCGTGATAGAGTTTTTTGCGTCACGGAGGCAAAGAGATTTGCCCCCAGGATTCGTTCAGCCGCAATCGGGCCAAAACGCTGGTCAGCAGCTTGAGATAGCCTATGGATTGCCAACTGTACATTCACAACAGCCAGGTTGTACGAACGCCCTGATCTTGCGTAAAGTAATCCGCGGGCAGAAGCGGCATCGCCCAAGCGGATCGCGGCGGCAAGTTGGCGTAAAGCCGTTACCGGGCCGCTGGCCGGAGTCACCGCAAATTCCAGTCGCGGGGGCGACGTACCCGTTTGTGGGGGAGCTTTCGGCCAGGCGACGCCCTTGGTGATCCATTTGACCGTTCCGTTGGCGGCGATATCCAGTTCAATCGCACTGGTTCCAACAAACGCCCAGGAGGGGGAGCCTTTCGCGCCGAATCCGACAAGGCGGCGTGCCATGACAAAAAAAATGCCTGGGTGGATTGCAAACAGCCTTCCGAGTGGCAACTTATTTGAACATGATTTGCCTGCCTGCAGGGGCACGTACCCGCCCGGAGAGAACGAAAACTTGGCGAGCACCAGAGAATCCTCGCCGGCTTTAGTCAGGGCGACGCACCTGTCGTCGCTATCCACCACGCGGACACGCCAGCCGCACGTCTTTGTGGTCTCCAGCCAGACGGGGCTTGGGCCTTGATTTACAACTACCGCATCCACGACCGCCCCTTTGTTTGCAGGGCGCAGGTCCACGGTGGTCTTGTGGAAGGATTCAAGGATCTTCGGGGGACGCAGCATGTGCCCATGCACCCAACGCGAGCCAAGGAGAGTCGCCACGAAAAATATCGCGGCCCCGAGGCTTACGCGCGCAGCCCGAGCGCTCTCAGTCAACTGGGTTAGACGGGTGTGATCCATTATTGAACCTCCTGTTGGCACCAAATATCTGTGATCTGCTGAGCTTTCACGGACGTAATATTTGCAGTCCACTTCGGTTCCGTGTACGGGGTGGAGGTTGCAGAGGGATTGGGGGAACTCTCTCCGCTGTCTGTCCAGGCCTGGCCTGCCAAGGGGGCGTAATTCTTTACAACATTAGCTCCCTCCACGTTCCATTCCAGCGTCATATCCGCCGGGCAGTAATCCGCCACCAAGGGAATCTGCTGCCCAACTGAAACATCCTGCGTCTGGCCATCCACGACATTGCCACCGTATTCAATATGCGAAATGTAGGTGGTCAGCGGCTGCGGCCCGGCGTTGGCACATCCGGTCCAATATTGATTCGTTTTGGTGTCGGTAGCGGTCACACTGCAACTCACTGAAACCTGCCAATACCCCGCAGTCAGCGGCGTAAATGTCAACGTCGCATATGACGATGTTGACGACTGCGTTGGGCTTATGGAATCAGTATAACTGCCTGATGGCGGTGAGCCAAAAGGATCCGCTTGCAAGGCCTGATATCGCTGCTACGCCGCCGTTCGCTTGCGGGGGGGGGCGTGGGACGGCTTCCGGCGAGGACAAATTTCATTTCCTTTTTGCTCCCGCGTGCGCCCCCGCCGGTTGGGGCACCGGGTTTGCCATAATAAAAATATTAACGCGGCCCGTGGGTTTGCCGTTTTTGCCACAGTATACGTCTGCACTCCAAAGCTGCGGGCCTGATACATGTGCATCCCAACTTTGCTGGCCTGTCCCTGCCGGGCCGCGCACGTACCTGATGCCAGTTGTCAGAAAGCGCCGGAGCGTCATTGCCTTGATATCGAAATGCATCGGCACTTTGAACTGTTTTGGCTCGGGGACCATCACGACGCCACTTCCCGATCCGCTCCCTATTCCTGGGGGGCCTTCGTTGTAGAAATGGACGGTCGGCACCAACTTGGACAACACATGAGATTCCAGGCGATCAAAACTCATAGTGCCGTGAAAGGAAAGCTTTTGGTCCAGCGGGTCGTGCCGCCATGTCAGGAGGGGCCGGTTAACCAGGTAGATCACCCGCCGGGCATACGAGTACCGGCCGACGGCGAAATCCGGAAGGTGCGCTTGTAGAAACTTAACAAATTTGCCAACCGTCTGATCGGGTGGGGCAGGGGGTACACGGCTCTGGTCCATCCCGATGTACGGGCCCTTGGGCGTGGAGGAAATCATTCCTTCGACCGTGTACGCGAATCCGCCTCTGACGTAGGTCCGGGCCAAAAGCTCGCTGGGCCAGACTGCGCCCCGCCTCCCAGCAGCCGGCGTGCCCGATGTTTGCGGCAGAGTTGATGCGAGCGTAATAGCGAGCAAAGCCGCAACGATTGTGAAAGCCACATCGGCGTGAATACGCTTTGATTTCATGGAGGGTCTCCTTTCACGAACGATCCGCCCGTGCCCTGGTCCTTCTCGTTAACGACTTAGCCATCGTAGACGCTGCTCAACGGCTTGCCAAACTGGTCCACGACAGGAAACCGAAAAAGCCGTCTCGACCAGCGTACCGAGAAGGACATCCCCAGGAGGGTCCAGCCCATCTGATCCCGTGTAAAGGGAACCGCTTTGCGCGGATTTTGTGGGCAGATTGCAGCCTTTTCACTTCGTCTTTGCAGTTGTTTGTTTTGCCGCCCCCCCGGCAGCCGCGGAAGCACGGACTGGCCATCCCTGCATCATGATGTCGACGCGACCAGTGAATTTCCCGCGCCTGACCATGTACGTGACCTGCCAGAGGGCGCCGCCAAAGTGCTGCGGGTTCATCTGATACACAATTCCCCTGGTAAGGAACTGCCGAAGTGTCATATCCTTGACGTTAAAATGCAGTGGTGTTTTGTAGGACTCCAAATTCGGACCCCCGGGCACGAAGAAAACCTTGGCGAACGGATTGTAATAAAAATGCACTTTGGGGAACTCCTTCGCGAATACCCTGGTCGCCAACTGCATGAAAGTCATGGTCCCATGGAAGTTGAATTTCTGGTTCATGGGATTAGACTTCCACTGGAGTGCCTTGCTGTAAACGATATGTATAACCCGCCGGTTGCCTTTATCACGCCAAACTGACCAGCCGGGAAGGTTTGTACTCAGAAATTTCACGGCTGCGCTCATCGTCCGCAAATGCGGAGGAACCGGCACCCGCATGTTGGATATTCCCGAATACTTACCGTTGCCCGTCGGCACCATATCCTCGATGGCAAGAATACAGTGGCCTCGGCTGGCGAGGTGCCCCAATAATTTGTAGAGCCAGACGGTTCTGCCCCGTACCGGTGCGACGGCGCTCGCAGCCTGCGACCATGCCAGAAGGCTCGCCAACAGCATGACTAAAGCGACTAAGTTCCTAAATTTATTCATCTTCGGTAAACCTCTTCTTACGACGGTCCATTTGCCTCACGGCCAAGTGATAATAAGCGTGCCATTACTATAGGTAATCGAACGGCTCGCAATGCCTGGATTCAGCGTGAATCCTGCGACCTGCACCTGCCAATCCACGGACCTCGGCCCCGAATTCGGAATCGTCGACGGCGTAGCGTTCGCCCAATTCTGGGCTTTCTGGCTCCCGGCGGGGAGAGGATTTGGCGCAGGTGCGTCAACGCCGACGCCGACCCAATCGCTATATTGGCCGTTTTTGATTTTCACATTGATCGCCGCAAACAGTCCACTGCCGTTTTCCCGGACTTTCTGGCCATTGTAGAGGCCGCTGAGAACCTTCCCAAACTGGTCATCTACCGTCAGCGTTTGGGCAGTACCGGCCATAGTGGCCAATTCCACTTGTCCTGGTTGCAATCCCCAAACGGCTGGAATGCTCGACCCGGAGAGTGCCCTATTCTCGCTCGCGACCGCGTGGTTGAAGGTCGGAAGCGGTGGGCTGATGGCCTTGGGAATTTCGATGGTGACGATGGCTGTTCCGAGCACGGCGTTGCCGTCCTTCCCCTCAATTTCCACATCTCCCTTCGGCATACTCGGTGCGGTGCCTGCGGTACCGTAGAGATCAAGGGTTATCTGTCCGGTCGTGGAATTTGAGTGGTAATTCTCGACGGCTGCCGCACCCGTGCTGCCGGGAAGCGTGGCGAAATTGGCCACATTTACGTTGTTGATCAGGTCCTTCGGTGCCACCGTCGCTGTTACCGACACGAAGATCGCCCCCGGATTACTGTTGTCCGCACCTGTGTATAACGGATTCGGTGAAAAGGACACTGTTGCGCTGGTCAGCGTCTGTGGTGCCGCGTTGGCGGTGCCGTTCCAGCATTGATTAGTCTTAGCGTCCCTCACGGACACGGAGCAACTCGTAAATTTCCTCCAGTGGCCCGCGATCAGCGGCGTAAATGTCAGCGTTGCTGTCGGCGACGGCGATGGCTGCTTGGGAATTATGGGTATTGGAGTAATGTAGCTTCCCGACGTCGCGGTACCATAGGGCGCAACTTTCCCTTCGAAATTTAACCAAGTTCCTTTGTACTGTACGCTGGTAACCGACCATGTGTATTCTGCTGATAAATCGCCTTCGGAAACGCCGGGTGGCGGCGTGTAGCCCGCAGGCAGGCTTGCCGTCGCCGGGCTGCTTACGCAGACCGGATTGGGCGAAAATGCCTTCATACTTGCTGTCACGGTCACCGTCCCCGGGTTAGTGCATGCCATCGCAACTTTAACCGCCACCAGCATGGCACATATCACAGCGACTACAGCACCAATGCCTCCCCAAGCGCCGCCGAGGGCTTTGGGCCGGTGCACTTTCCACGGCGGTATTATCGGTGTCCGCATGGCGGTCTGCAATCTTTTTCGTTGCGGGTTATCCATTTCCCATTTCTCCTGAATTTGAATGAAAACGTTCTTGTAACTTGCTCCGCAGTGCATCAACGGGTAATCTCAAGGACATGCAGAAAGTCATGGCCGCTGAAGATGTTGCGCAGACAGTAAGACAGATTTCTCAACAGATTCTGGCCGCTGGCGAGCTTATGTCCGGTGGCCCTTTGGCGCTTGTGGGTATACGCCGCCGGGGCGAAATACTGGCCCAACGGATTGCCGCAGCCATTTATGCCCAAACCGGGCGGAATCCTGATGTAGGGGCACTGGATATCACGATGTACCGCGATGATATTGTGGGGAATCGATCCATCATTATTCCCATGGGAACGGAAATGAATTTCCGCATTGATGATCGTGCGGTGCTGCTGCTGGATGATGTATTGCACACGGGCCGAAGCGTGCGGGCCGCGCTGGATGCGCTGGTGGATTTTGGCCGGCCGCGGTTTATCCGCCTGGCGGTGCTGGTGGACCGTGGTGGAAGAGAATATCCAATATCTGCGGATTTTGTCGGGCGCCGCCTGGAAATTCCGGATGAATCCCGCGTGCGCGTGAGTTTAAAGCCCATTGATTCTGAGGATGCCGTGGTTGTGAATTCCGCCGCGCCGACCCCTGCAGGAGTCCGCTTATGACAGCAAGCCCGACCTGGACTCGCCCGCATCTTCTGACCCTGGAGGCGCTTTCGAGCCAGGAAATTCTGACCGTGCTGGATACCGCTGAGGCGCTGAAGGAAGTTTCCACGCGCAGTATCAAAAAAGTGCCGGCCTTGCGTGGCAAGGTGGTGGTCAATTTGTTTTTTGAAGATTCCACCCGCACCCGAACCAGTTTCCGCCTCGCGGCACAGCGCATGAGTGCCGACGTGGTGGATTTTTCGGTTTCCACGAGTTCGGTCAGTAAAGGGGAAACACTCATCGACACCGCCCGCAGCATTGTGGCCATGGGCGTGGATGCCATAATTATCCGCCATCGCAGCAGCGGCGCGCCTGAGGTACTAAGCCGCACGGTGCAATGCAGCGTTATTAACGCCGGTGACGGGAGCCATGAACATCCGACGCAGGGGCTGCTGGACTTATTTACCATGCGGGAAGCGTGCCAACGGCGCGGTAAAAAAATCAGTGATATGCACGTGGCCATCGTGGGCGACATTGCTAATTCTCGCGTGGCCCGCAGTAATCTCTGGGCATTAACCAAACTGGGCGCAAAAGTCACGCTGGTGGGTCCCACCACGCTTTGCCCATCGGCCTTCGCTGAGTTCGGCGTGCAGGTCACGCATGATTTCGACTCCATCCTCGGTGAGGTGGATGTCATTAATATGTTGCGTGTGCAGTTTGAGCGGCTGACCAGCGCGGCATTTCCCAGCGTGCGGGAATATAGCCGATATTTCGGCCTCAATGATGAACGCTTGAAGCGCTGTCGCCCCGATGTGCTGGTGCTGCACCCCGGCCCGATGAACCGCGGTCTGGAAATTACCAGCGCTGTGGCGGATGGTGAAAAATCTGCGATTCTGCGACAGGTCAGCAATGGTCTGGCGGTGCGGATGGCGGTGCTGTATTTGTGCATTGGTGCCGGGCAGTTCCGGGAATAGGAATTTATCAAGGAATTGGTCAACCATGGGTAATCAAAGCATTACAGCGGTGAAGGGCTTTCTCGCGGGAGCCATGCACTGCGGCATCAAGCAATCTGGCAAGCCTGATTTGGCCATGCTGGTCAGCCGTGTTCCGGCCACAGCGGCAGCGGTGTTCACCACCAATAAAGTTGTTGGCGCACCGATAGTTGTGGGAAGAGAGCATATTCGCGGCGGGAACGTTAGCGCGTGCATTATTAACAGTGGCTGCGCCAACGTTTGCACGGGAAAGCGCGGACTGGTGGATGCGCGGGAAATGTGTGAACGCACTGCGGTGATTCTCACGGATCGTGGCATTGCCATGCCAACGCGCAACGTGCTGCCCTCGAGCACGGGCGTGATCGGGCACTTTCTGCCGATGGAAAAAATTCGCTCGGGAATTGCCAACTTGGCGTTGCACATTGGCGACGCCGCGGAGCACGGGGAAGCCTTTGCTCATGGGATTCTTACTACCGATCTGAAAACCAAAACCGCGTTTACACAATTCAACATCGGACGGCGAGCTGTCACGATTGCGGGCTGCTGTAAAGGCTCAGGCATGATTGCACCGAATATGGCCACCATGCTGGCGTATGTTGCCACGGATGCTGCCATCAGCCCAACCGCCCTTCGCGCCGCCGTAAGAGACACTGCCGAGAGTACATTTAATTGTGTGACGGTGGATCAGCACACCAGTACCAGCGATACCTTTGCGGTATTAGCCAATGGGATGGCGGAAAACCCGCGGATTGAACCAGGGACGCAATCTTGGCGGAGCTTTTCGCGCGCCTTGGAAGTGCTATGCGATTCTCTGGCCCGGCAAATCGCCGCCGATGGCGAAGGCGCGACGAAACTTGTCACCGTGCGAGTGCTTGGTGCCGCGACAGACGCCGACGCCCGGCGGGCCGCCATGGCCATTGCCAATAGCCCGTTGGTAAAAACCGCAATTCATGGCGGCGATCCGAATTGGGGCCGCTTTGTCAGTGCCGCCGGATACAGCGGGGCCAAAATGAATCCTGATAAAGCGCAGTGCCAAGTAGGAAAAATAACGGTGTTTCGCAATGGTCAGCCGACCGACGTTTCATTAGCCAATATTCAATCAGCCATGCAGCAATTCGAAGTGGATATTACGCTGAACCTCGGTGCCGGCGGAAAAGGCACCTGCCGGGTGTACACCTGCGATCTGTCGAGGGAATACATCGCCATCAACGCGGACTACCACACGTAATAGTAACCACAGTAGCAGCAGCAGAAGTCCCGCTTACCAAGGCGAAGTTTCCGGCGAGCACGCGCGGAGAGGGAATATTGACACCGCCCCCGTTACCCACCGGTTTTCGAATAGGTGCGGGCGACATAATCGATAAGTTGCACCACCAGCGCCGTCCAACCGGTTTGGTGCGATGCGCCGATTCCGGCGCCGTTATCGCCCTGAAAGTATTCATGAAACAAAATAAAGTCTTTCCATAATGGATTATCCTGGAACATGCTCTGGCCGCCAAATACGGGACGGTGACCCTTGTCATCCCGCACAAAAATAGAAATCATGCGGCGCGCGAGTTCTTCCGATAGTTGCAGAAGATTGATCTCCTCGCCGGGCTTACCTGGAGAAGCCACTTTAAGGGTTTCGCCATAAAAGCGATTGTAAGTTCGCAAGGAGGTGATCAGCAAATAGCTTGTGGGAAACCAAATGGGGCCGCGCCAATTGGAATTGCCGCCGAACGCACCATCACGGGATTCCGCCGGTTCATACTGCACGACACGCTCGGTGCCGTTAATTTGGAGGCGATAGGGGTCATTAAGATAATGTCGCGACAACGAGCGAAGCCCATATTGCGAAAGAAATTCATTTTCATCCACCACACGAGCCAGCGCCCGCTTCAGCCGCTCTCCGTGACAAATACTTAACAGGCATTGAGAACCATCCGCGCTCCAGGTGCAGCCCACCGTGCGGTCTTTGACCTGTTGCCGAAATTCTTCAGATTCCAGACGATCTTTAATGGCGGGCAAATTTTCAATCCATTTTTTCTCCAGCACTTGCGCTGCATAGAGGGGCGTCAGCCCCACGTTGGAGCGCAGCCGCAGCGGCACACGCTGCCCCTCGGCCATGGTGATTTTGTCATAATAAAATCCATCCTGCTCATCCCACAATCCTTCCCCGGCCCGCATGGAGCCATTAATTGCCTTGGATATTGCCAGAAAATGATCAAAGAATTTCACTGCCAGATGGCTGTAAACCGGATCATGTTGCGCCAACTCCAAGCCGATCATCATCATGTTGAGGCAAAATAATCCCATCCAGCCGGTGGCATCCGCTTGTTCGAGTTTCTCGCCGTTAGGGAGTTTTTCACTGCGGTCAAACAGCGATATATTATCCAAGCCCAGAAAACCACCTTCAAATACGTT
This sequence comes from Planctomycetota bacterium, assembly GCA_021805985.1. Taxonomy (GTDB): domain Bacteria; phylum Planctomycetota; class Phycisphaerae; order WQYP01; family WQYP01; genus JAMDCX01. Next base: position 89,748 of record JAJZDN010000007.1, read on the forward strand.
CTGGCCCTGACTATCCTTGCGATTGACCCACCAGACAAAATTCAAGAGCAGTTTGTGATAGACCCGCTCGAGAAAAGCCCGGTCGCCCACGCCATTATTGGTCCGCTTTTCCTTGTTGTACACCCGCCAGGCCGCCAGCGCCTGCACCGGTGGGTTCACATCACCAAAAGCCCATTCATAACTGGGCAGTTGTCCGGAAAGATTCTGGAAACGTTCCGAACAGACCAGTTCCAACTGGCTTTTAGCCATATCAATATCAACATAGGATAAAGTCAGGCAGTGAAAGGCCCAATCCCAGGCGGCAAACCATGGGTATTCCCACTTATCCGGCATGACAATAACATCGTGCGCTTTGACACGACGCCAGGTACTGTTGCGCCCGCCAAGACGCTGCGTGGGTGCCGGGAAATCGCCATCACCTTTCAGCCATTGCCGCACGTCATAGTTATAAAACTGTTTACTCCACAAAACCCCCGCGATGGCCAGGCGTTGAACCTGCCGAAGTTGTTCCTCGCAGGCCTTCGGGAGTAAGGCGGCATAGAAGGCGTCCGCTTCCGCTTTACGCCGGTCAAAGACTTCGTTGAAATTCTTAAATGGGTCAGCAAGTTCGCCTTTGACCAGCACCACTTCTACTACCTGCGTTTCCCCCGGTGCCAGGTGCCAGTGGTAATGGGTCGCGGCTTTGGTGCCGTGCGGCTTCTGATGCACCTTCGTATGATGACCATCCACCAAATATTCATGAAACGCATCTTTAACGGCGGGATGCGTGTTGGGCACGTTATAAAGTTTCTGCCGATTGGTCTCGTTAAAGGTAAAAAGCGTCTCCATCGCATCACGGCAATAGAGATAATATCCCCCCAATACCGGATGGTCTGCACGCAGAACCACATCCCCAGAATCAGATGGGCCATGCAAACCGATCACCGGCTCTTTTCCGGGCTGCGCATCCCAGGACCAGGTATTACGAAACCAGAGCGTAGGCAGAACATGCAGATCGGCGGCCTCCGTGCCGCAATTTTTCACCGCGCACCGGAAAAGAATGTGGTGCGTGTCCGCCTTGGCGTATTGAATTTGAATATCAAAAAAAGCGTTGTTGGAAAATATACCTGTATCCACAAGTTCATATTCCGGCTGACTGCGGTCACGATGGCGATTTATTTCCACAAGTTCCAGGTAGGGAAAGGCCGCATGAGGGTAGCGGTAAGTCATTTTCATATAGGCGTGTGATGGCGTATTGTCCTGATAAAACCAGTATTCTTTTACATCCTCGCCATGATTACCCTCCGCGTTGGTGAGGCCGAACATGCGTTCTTTCAAAATCGGATCATGGCCATTCCAGAATGCCGGCGCAAAACAGAGTATCTGCTGATCATCGCTGATTCCACCGATGCCGTCTTCGCTCCAACGGTAGACTCTACTGCGGGCCATATCATGGGTTAAGTAGTTCCAGGCATTGCCATCGGCGGAATAATCTTCACGCACGGTTCCCCACGCCCGCTCTGCCAAATAAGGCCCCCATGCCCGCCATAGCGGTGCCGTTTTTCCATCTGTGATGCGACGTTGTTCAGATGCAGGGTCGCCCGGGGGTGATGATGAATTTGCCGCATTGGCCATGATAGGTCTCCAGCGTTAATTTCTTTAAAACGCTGACGGTGCCCCAAAGCGATCCCGCCAAAGTTTCAAGCCATCTACTTCATAACGGCTTTGCAGAAAAATTTCCAGTGCTTTTAACGACAACACGCCGCGGTTATCCCTGGGAGGAGGATGCGTCCTTGAAGACCATCGCGGAATTCCGGTAGATCGTTACTTATTAAGTTTTGCCAACGATTCATAATATTGCTGCACCAGCGATTTATACTGGGGCAGCGTTTGATGCCGCAGTGCGTTGAGAATCATGTTGCGTTCACGGGGCGGCAAATTACCCCATTGTCGCTTATTGGAGTTAAATGCTTTCAAATCCCCGGGATTCATTACCGCTCCGCTGGGAATGGATGAATTTGTTGCCGCTTGGGTGGGTGTTAGAGGTGAGCTATTGGCCCCGCGGGATTGCTGCATGGACATGGACTGCTGCTGCTCTGATTTGCCCTTTTTCTGCCCGGAGCTTTTTCCCTGCGATTGCTCGGCAATTTTAATAAGTTGATCCAGCCGGGCAATAATGTTTTTTTGCACGGTCTGCGTCTTCATACCGGCGTTCGCCGATTTGAGCCGCTGGGCGCTGGTGTTCATACCTTTCAGCACATCTTGCAGTTCGGCATTAATCTGCTGCTGTGACGGTTGTGATCCGGCATTATTGGGTTTCACCCATGGCCAACCCATCATATTAAATTCTGATTTGTGACTTAGCACGGCAGCCCCCGGCGCTACGGTTGTCGCGCCTTGATGATTTGGCGATGCGCCCGGGTTGGCAATGGGTTTACCAATATGAAATGGCAGAATCAGCGGTGTTCGCCCCCCGGCTTCCCCCCCCCCCGCGGGAAGCGCTTCAACGGCAGACGAAGCCGCAATTATCCCCATCGCCAGCAGCAGTGATAATGCGCAGCAGGAAGGGTTCCGGCTGAAAATCCTAATCGTTGGTGCTTGGTGCATGGGCACTACCTCACATCACAGGTTTTATTATACCCCATTAGGGATAGGCAAGAAAAACCCGTCAAATCCTTAATCGCAATATTTTTCCAGATATTCCAGTATCAGGTGCAATACCACCTCATGGGCTTCCTGTATCGCAGCGGTCCGCGAACTGTTAACAACCAGAGCCTGATCGCAATGGGCCAAATTTTTCCCGCCACCTTTGCCCAGCAGCCCGATGACCTTCCCCCCCCGCTGCCGCATGATCTGGCAGGCGCGGATAAGATTTTCACTATTACCGCTGCTGGAAAATACTACTAATACATCACCATTTTGGGCGAAGGCTTCAACCTGCCGGGAAAATACGCTCGCGAAATCCCAGTCATTGGCGATACAGGTTAAGGCTGTGCCATCCGCGGCCAGACAAATGGCCGGCAACGCTCTGCGATCCGCCCGAGAATAGCGACCGGTTAATTCCTCCGCCAAATGCAACGCGGCTGCGGCCGAACCGCCATTGCCGGCGGTCAGTAATTTTTTTCCGTTCAGCAAAGCGGATGTCACCATTTCAGAGATCGTCGCAATTTGCGGCAGTTGCCGGGATAATTCTCCAATAACGCGGGACGAATCTTCCACACATGCCAGCATCCAGTGATGATTGTTTGACACACATACTCCGTTACACAAGCACTTTATCCGGCACGCTTACCCGTTCAGGGCCTCAATTTCCTCCGGACGCAGTTTCAACTGACAAGCTTTTGCCGAATCTTCAATGCTTCCCCTGCGACTGGCGCCCGGAAGAGGAATAACCTGCGGCCCCTTGGAAAGCAGCCACGCCAATACCACCTGATAAATAGAGACACGATGCGATGCGGCCATACTTTCCAGCAATGGCTCAAAATGCCCCAGATTCTTGGCACCGCCGATGCCATTGAGCGGGCTCCACGCAAGGAACGCCAGGTTTTTCGCTTTGGTATATTCCAAGACGCCATCGGCTTCCGGATCGCGATGTTTTCGGGAATATTGATTTTGCACGCTGACAATATCCACGACGGCTTCGGCAGCTTCCAACTCCATAACCGAAAAGTTGCTCACGCCAATAAAGCGAATTTTGCCTTCCTGCTGCAATTTTTTCAAACAGCCCATACTTTCGGCCACCGGATACTTGGGGTCAATGCGGTGATATTGATAAAGGGTTATACATGAGGTGCGAAGATTTTTCAGGGAGGCTTCACAGACCGCCCGCAGGTGCTGCGGTGATCCGTCCCGCTCCCATCGGCCGCCGGGCCGCACCAACCCACCCTTGGTAGCCACCACCAGCCGTTCACGTTTTGCCGGCGGCAGTTCCGCGAGAGCTTTACCTATCAGCCGTTCGTTATGCCCCGGTTCCGAGTCATCCAGGCAATAACTATCAGCGGTGTCAATAAGAGTTATGCCACAATCCACCGCGTGATGAATCACGCGAATGGATTCCTGCTCGGATGGACGCGTGGCCGGAACGGACATCGGCATGGAACCAAGTCCAACACAACTGACCGGTAAACCAGTCTTCCCCAACTGACGTGTGTGCATAACTAATACTCCGCAGCTTATTGATACCACCAGCAAATCTTAGCCGCATTTCCCGATAAAGCCAATTTTGGTTTGTGACCATTCACGGAGTTTCGACCGCAACGCAAATTTCGACACACGCGTATTCCCACCTCACGCCCAAGGTGGACGATCATAATTCACAAGATGTTTTCTGGTTTGTAAAGCCCGATTTTCTATTTTTTTGCTTCATAGTGTTACTCCATAAGAAGCTGACGTTTTTAAGTCGCTGTCGCGGTGGCCTTCGTGGCCGGG
>JAJZDN010000072.1 GCA_021805985.1 Planctomycetota bacterium
CCGTCTGCTTTGTTGTCGGATCTCGCAGACTCATTATTAAGAGTCGGCTCGATCCTCCGCCGCGCATACGGGACATTTCAGACCCATCGCAATCCCGGCCATTACTCGGACAGGCTCCCAGCTGGCCGATCCTGAGAGCTGGCCCGAGTAATGATTGGCGATTACTCGGACACATTCTTAGCGGCGGACGCGATCGGTTTTAGTGGGGCTTGGGTAGTTATGTACCCGATGGAGTTCATAATGCGCATCCGCATCGGCTATGACATACAGTTTTCAGTTCCGGCCCCTACACCTCTGTTGCTTCTGCTGCATACGTATCCGGGCTGCTACCAGCTACTGACGCCGGAGCATCTCGTGGTCGCTCCCGAGGTGCCGGTGGAGATTTTCTCCGATACGTTCGGCAATACGTGCTCCCGGCTGGTAGCCCAGGCGGGATTACTAAAACTTTACAATGATGCGGTTGCCGAGGTCGATGGAAAGCCGGACACGGTAGATATGAATGCACAACAACTTCAGATTCAGGACTTGCCCACGCATACGCTGCGATTTTTGCTTCCTTCGCGCTATTGTGAAGTGGACCGGTTGACGGAATTTGCATGGCGACAATTTGGCTCGGGCGTAACGGGCTATCAGCGGGTCCAGGCGGTATGCAATTATGTGCATAACCATGTCCAATTCGGTTATCCATTTGCCGACAGCTCTAAATCCGCGTTTGATGTATTTAATCAGCGAAAGGGAGTTTGCCGTGATTTTGCGCACTTGGCTATCACGCTGTGCCGTTGCTTGGGCATTCCCGCTCGCTATGCCACGGGGTATTTAGGCGATATCGGAGTGCCACCGAATGCCAATCCCATGGATTTTTCTGCCTGGTTTGAAGCTTTTCTTTCCAATGGCTGGTATACGTTTGACGCGCGGCACAATCATCCGCGTATCGGGAGAATTGTCATGGCCCACGGGCGCGACGCCGCCGACACGGCCTTAACCACCTCCTTCGGGGCAATGGTCCTGCAGCAGTTCAAGATATGGACAACAGAAATAGCAGCATAATTGGCCGGATTAATAGTGCGGTCCGTGGGTAGACGCGTGCCGTGCGCTGATGGCGTCTTGAGCCAATGTGATCGCCGACCATGCGGGAGGTTTCAGACCCATCGCAATCCCGGCCATTACTCGGACAGGCTCCTTGCCTCCGCCACCTCGCGTTGGCATTTGCCAGCAAGCTTCCGTATTTCACTAAGCAAAAGTTCACCCAACAGTTCTTTTGTCCGCGCCGCCGCGATCGCCTGCGTTCGTTTGCTGGTAGTGCGCTTCACCAATTCGTCAAATGATTTCGCCATATCAAATTCCCTTTTGCTTTTTTCCTTCCGGGAGAACCAGTTCTCAAAATGCTAAATCGCCACTGTTTCCATATGGCACCATAACAGCCTATAAGCTATCTTACATCAATAGCCACAAGGCCGGTGTTTCCTATTTGCCGGACGGCCGGCAATGATACGAAATCGGGAGTAGGTCGCGACGAGCGGTTGCCAGGTGCCGGGAGCCGGGAGCCGGCCCGAGACACTGGTAAGGTGCGTTCCAGCGCCGGCGAAGCCGGCGGCTTTGTGAGGATTGCGCGGTGGCACCGGGCGATTGGAGTGGTATATCTCTGTTTTGCGATGGGGGACGATTGCTATTTTTGTTCCTTCAGTAGCTTCTGCACCGCGGACACCAGACTGGACTTTGGCTGGAATATCCATGCGGGATTCTTCGGTGCGTCGCCGGCCTGCACAAGTTCCGCGCGCCATTGGGTTTTCGCGGCGACCTGGGTGGTTGTGGCAGTTTTTTTACTGGCGGCGGATTTCGCCGGGATATTCATGGTCCAAAGTGTCAGGACATCATGTTGTGTGATCACTTGCACCTTTGCCGGTGTCGCCGGCTTTTTTACCGCGGGTGCGGCGGGCGGCACAGCTTTGTTGGAATCCAGCAACGTTACATCCAGAGTAATGGGGGGAACGGAGGAGACTATACGAGAGTTGATAAACCAGTTTTTGGCCTGCAGAGGCTTCCATGCTGCCAGGAGATTATTTACCGCGGAAGCGGCGGCGGGCGTTTTGGTTCCCAGCATCCATTTACCGCGGAGGTTTTGCAGCGCGATGGTATGGCCGGCATGACGTAGCGTGATATGCTGAATTTTAGCGCCCGTCAGATCAGCCACGGTTTTGCTGCGTAAAGCTGTGAGTTTCGGCAGTAACTCCCCGGTGGCCGCAGAACTGATCAGATACACGCTGGGCCACTGCGCCAGTTTTACCGGCACCAAGCCGGATTTTTGCGGCGTACCAAAGGCGATATCGATGGGGTGAATATGCCCGGCCCGTGTGATCTTCAAACGCGCTAGGGGATTACTAAGGCCCAAGGCAGCCAAATTCTGCGGCGTATCGAGAAAGTGTTTGGCCGTCACAGAATGCAAATCCGTAAGTAGCTTGCTGACCGTGGCGTTATCGGCAGCTTCGCGCTGCGTTGGGGATGTATTGCACACCCATTTTCCGCTTATTTTACTAAGTGTTAGCGCGGCTGGTGTATTGCCGGTAACGCCAGTGCGGCGCGTGATGGTAATCTTTGAAGCTTGCGTGGCGACATTGCCTGCCACGAGGTGACGGTCCCGGAATTTGTTGAAGCTTTGATTCATTTGTGTAAAGGATGTGTTACGCACCACGCACACGCCGGGGTTATAACTGCTTTGGGCGTAGTAGAATTTACCAGTCAGATCGGTTTTTATGCCAAAGTTGATAACCAACGGAGTTGGAGCTGGTAGCGCGTGGGGCTTGGCGGCCGACTTTTTCGCACCGGCCGTGGGCAGAGAATGCGGGTGCTTAAATGCCACGGTAATGGTGAGGGGGCCATTTTTAAAACCTGTCCGGCTGGCGAGAACACTGGAAAATCGGTGTGCCGTAAGCAACTGCAAATTGCTGATCCAACTGGTGATTGCGGAAGTGGCAGCCGGGGCCAGTAGCGGCTTGGTCAGCAGCCAACCTTTGCCGTGTGGAACTATCTGGATGATTCGGCCGGCGGATTTTAAGGTGATCTTGGCGATATTTCGCGTGTGGATAGATGTCAGGGAGCGGTTGCGGAATTTACGCACCGGACGATCCAGGCGAGAAAGCCAGTCGGCTTTGACTACGTCAATATACGGATTATGCGAACCGGAGATATGTACATACAACCGCCCGGTGGCATTTTGTGAACCTATATTTAACGTAAATGTTTTGCCGGCCTGGTTTACAACCGTGAGAACTGCTTTGGGCTTTTCCAGGCCGGTCTGAGCTAGAGTGTGTGATCCGCCGGAGGATATTCTGTTACGGTAACGCCATTTCAAATCCGCCAAGGTGCTGGCCAGATCGCCGATGGCGTAATCGCGCCCGTGAGCCTTGATAGGGCTGACAATCAGCCAATGGGTACCAACATGGTTAAACGCCAGTTCCGGACCAGATGCCGGCTTGTACGAAAAGCGTTGCAGCGATGTCGGGTGCGGAGAAAAGACGTATTGATTTTTGGTCGGGTGGGCCGACGGCTTAGGTTGGCGGTTCACATATGCCACGATCCCCACAAGAATGATGAGAATTAAAAGTACGGCTATGGTTAATCGCGAATTCATTGTCAGCGTCCTTCTTGGATATTCAGTGTTAATTTCAGGTCTATTGCCAATCGGCTCAGGCTTATATTCGCCGACGAGCTACAAACACCATCAACCCAACGGCAATGGCCAGAATCGCGGGCATGGCAAAACTGCTCAACCGGACAAATGCCTCTTCCGTACCGCGCATACGTTTAATACGCAGCGCGACGGTCGCCCGCGGACTGGCGGCAATCAGGTGTGATTGATGGGCCAGCCAGTAGATGCTGTTCATAAACAGTTCCGCGTTACCGGGAAAATTGGAAATCATCGTCAGTTGGCCATTGGAAACGGCGGGCGTTGCAGCATTGATTAATCCATCGGTAATAAACATCACGTTACCGATGGCCACCACGCGGTTCGTGGCGTTATCAGCCATGACCCCTAATGGCACCGGTGCTTTGAGATCTGTGGAAGGATTAAACGCGGCGTTAGGCGCGGCAGGTTGGGTCTGGCCGAAAACATTCGGGCTAGTGGAAGTTTGGAGGAATATTTTTGCCATGACGCCTTTGGGTTGCGGTGCCATAACACCGACATACGTGGGAGAAAGAATAAATGAGCCATCCTGCCCCTGCGTGCCGGCCAGCATGGCTGCCAGGGACTCAATGGGTTTGGTGATAATGGTATCAGGATAGTTCGCAATCTGAATTTGCGGAGCATCCAGATGATGGCCGCCCTGCACCGCCACCCGCTGCACAACCTGATAGGTGCTGCGCAGGCGAATGCCATACTGGGCCAGAATGCTCTTGTAGGGTATCTGTCCCTGGGTCATCATCATCAACTGCGGCGGCATGGCGCTAAGCAGAAATAGTGCATTACCCCCTTGTGCCAATTGCTGGCTGATTTTCTGCTCCAGCATCGTATACATCATGCCACCCATCTGGGCCATCTGGCCCGAGGGCGGTAAATCCAGCACAACCCAGATGACGCCTTTGCCAATGGCCGGTGGATTTTCCCCCGCCGTGGGCGCTTGCGGGTTGCCGCCCGGTCCGGGCGACCATTGATACACCTTGAAGTTATTTTGCCGGAGCATTTTCGCGGCAGCGGTAAATGGCCCACCGGCGGAAATAAGATTCATGGAATTAACGCTGACAAACACAACTTTGGTGCGGTGTTTTTCCGTCATGGCCAAGAGCGCGGAATTGACCGCCTGCTCCCCCTGAAACGCATATTGCAATCCGCCCTGGCCGGGATTTCCCCGGGGGAGAAACAATTGTTTGCGCGGCAGTACTTTAACAATTTTCGGGCCGATGACAATCAGGGAATCGGCATGCAATTCGCTAAGCACATTGCCGGCTTTCACCGGCTTAAGAGCGGCTAAACGTGTGGTGTAGGACTTTAATTTTGCGGCCTGCTTTTTAAATTCGGCGGCATTTTTCTTCAACAGCGTTTGAACCAATGGACTGAAGGCGGCAATGACGTTTTTCTTGCTTAATGCCTCGAACTGCTGCTGAATATTTTCTAAATTGGAAGCCAGAGAAGTTGTCAGCGTGGGCCAATCAGGCAGCGGATTTTTACGGGCCGCTGTGATTTTCCGCTGCAAGCGGGCAACAAGCCGGGGTACGCCGGCACTGTGGCTGAAGCTCATTTGCAACGTAGCGAAATTTTGCGATTGATCGCTGGTTGTCGCCACGGCGGGGTTGTTTTCCAAAGCATTAATCGGCTTGGCTTGTTCTGCCGAGAATTTCAACAGACTCGCCGCCAGCGGCTGAAATTGATTCACAGCCTTACGGTAGGCGGCAAACTGGCCGCCGAAACGCTTGCGAATTTTACGCTTTAACGCATTGAGCGTGGTGGGTTTATATTGCACCACCTGCGAGGAGGCGTTGGCGTATTCGCGAATAAGCCGCTGAATTTTCAGCCCCTGTGTCCGTTCCCCGGGGTCAGCATCCAGAGATGTCGGAAATTCATTGACCAGATAAAACTTTTTTCCGGTCTTATCCACGAGCTTTAACAAATTAAGCGTTTTAGGAGACAAGGAATAAATCCCGCCCGTGGTGCAATCTTTAGAATAATTAAAACGCACCGACAACCAGTCTACAAATATGACTACCAGCACCGCGGCGAGGATTAATACCGCCGTGTTGGAACCATAAATGGATCGGCGTTTACCCGCGTTCCACACCGGCTTACCCGCGGCCGAGGCCGTCGGGGCTGGTGGGGTTGTTTGATCTTTGTTTTCCATATCAGCCATAATGTACTAAATCTCCGATCACGCCAATTTCCTCTTCACCCGACACCTGATTACTCAATTCACTGGCCAGCCATTACCGCCATTTGCGGCTTTCCAGCACAACGTAAGTTAAAAACAAAAAAAGTCCTGCCCCGGTAAGGAAAAAAACAATGTTTTGACTGTCTAAAATTCCGCGGGAAAAATTCACCATGTGCGGTTCAATCGCCAGATACCGCAACACATGCCGCAGCGTGCGCAGCCACGCCCATGAAACGCCCAGGGCCGAACCGAGAAAATACGATATTGCTTGAAACAAAATCCCCAAGGCCACCAGTGTAACGCAACTGCTCATGGCAGCAAGAATCTGATGCTGCGTGCACGCCGAGAAAAATAAACCGATGGAGACCATGAGCATCCCCATGAGCAACAATCCCAGGTAACTGGTCAGCACCGTCATGTAATCCGGCCGGCCAAAAAGTGAAAGAATCAGAATAAATATCAGGCTCGATGCGATGACCACGCAGTAAAACCCCATCGCTCCGAGGAATTTCCCCATCAGCAGTTGGAAATCCGTGATCGGGCTGGTGCGCAGCGTTTCAATGCGGCCGGAGCGGTATTCCTCGGAAAACAGCGACATGGTCATAAACGGCACAACAAATATCAGAATCAGATGATTCCATTGAAACATCGGGCCGGGATCGGCAATGGCTCCGGGCTGCATGACCAGCAATGAAAATAGAAGTCCCACGAATAACAGATAAATCGCCAGCACGATATAACCAATGGGCGAATAAAACAGCCCGGTAATTTCGCGCCTGGCCAGGGCCAATGTTGTTGACATATCCAATTCTCCATAATTCCGCAGCTGCCGAAACATCCGTATGGTTTCGGCTGCGGATCATAAACGTCTATCAGGCTGCCGCCGCTGCACCTGGGTCGGTAATTTGCACAAAAAATTCTTCCAGGCTTGCACCCGCTGACCGCATCTCCCGTAACGCCCACCCCCGCTGTTGCACCATGGCGGCAATTTGTTCGCGCATGGCGCCGTCGAGTTTGCCGGAGAGTTCCACCGTGCATACGGCATTATCAGAAATGGTTCGCGCCTGTTCAATACCTGGCAACGCCGCCAGGGCAGAGCGTATCTGATCCGCCGGTCCGCGTATTTCCAGCACCAGGCGGGCACCCGAACCGCGTTGGGCGCATTGCTGTTTCAATTCGTCGGGCGAACCTTGCGCTAAAATTTTGCCGCGACCGATGATAATAACTTTTTGGCATACCAGTTCCACTTCCGAAAGTATATGGGTCGAAAGCAGTACCGTATGCAATCCGGCGAGGTTAGCAATGAGCTTGCGCGTTTCGCGAATTTGTGAGGGATCTAAACCGACCGTTGGCTCATCCAGCACAAGTACCGGGGGATTGTGCAACAACGCATCTGCAATGCCCAGGCGTTGCCGATACCCCTTTGAAAGCTTGGAGATCGGCCAGCGTTTACGATCGGTCAGCCAGCAAAGTTCCGTTACTTCATCGATGCGTTTTTTTATACTGCCCCGATCCATACCGCGCAAGCGGCCCCGAAATTGCAAATATTCGGCCACCCGCATTTCCAAATAAAGCGGCGCATTTTCCGGCAGATAGCCCAAATTGTTCCGCACCTTCAGCGAGTCATGAAATACATCAAAGCCCCCCACGCGGGCGGTGCCGCTGGTGGGTGGCATGAAGCAGGTCAGCATCCGAATGGTGGTGGTTTTTCCAGCACCATTGGGGCCCAGGAAGCCCACCACCATCCCTTTTGGTACGGCAAAGCTGATATTATCCACAGCTAAAAATTTGCCGTAGGCTTTGGTCAATTGCTCAACGACAATTTCCGCAGGTTGCGACATTCAGTTCTCCTCGTGGGCAATTCCAAGTTGTGGGCAAATCTAAGCCCCATCATTCCGCCGGGGAAATTTACAGCCCCTTTTCCTACAGTGCACTGTACGAAAAGTCAACCGAAAGGGTTTGGTGAAACTTCCTGGCGCACCAGATGCAAGGCCGCGGGAAACTGCTAGAATGGCGTTGTGCCATATCGGCCGAAACCGCATGATCCTGGACCGCCGTGGTCCGGGAAACTATATAACCCGGCGGTACTGAACAAGCCCGGTGAGGTCGCCGCATGATCGATGCCCTGACGCTTAAGAATTATAAAACGTTCAAGTTCCTTGCGCTCGGACAATTTTCGCCCTTTACGCTGCTAGGCGGAATGAACGACGTCGGCAAGACCAGCATTTTGACAGCAATTTACATATACACCGCTCGGCTGCAACCCGCCATGGCGAATTTGGCGGCGATGCGATCCCAGAATAGCCCCAATTGGGCGGAAACGTATTTCCACGGTTTTAGCCCGTCTGCGGAAAAACAGATCGAAATCGGCGTTGTCTGGTCGGGCATGCGAGGCCGGGTGGAGATTCAGTACGACCCAACGGTGCAGGTCGGCGCGTTATTGGATAGCGGCCTGCAAAATCGACTGCCTGATCCCCACCCTTCGTCCGTGCTCGACCCGGGGCGGTTGGCGGCCGAATTTGGATTGATGTCCGGCGATCAAAACTTGCAGGCCCTTAGAATGCGGTGGTTCGAGGGCGATGAGCAGAAATCTGATATTTACTGGATGTTACCGCCCGCAAAACCGGGTATGTACGTCAAATACTCGCTCCCCGGTCTTCCCTCGCCCTCTGCGCTGCTGTTTCCGTTCATGCGTGAATTGCCCGATGCCGCAGCGCGGTCGCTTAGCGAACTGGTGAAGGTGGGTGCGGCGGCAGAAATAACCTCGCATATCAAGATGCTTTTTCCGCACATTCGGGATCTCACCCCCGTTCTTACCGAACCGGGAAAAGGAACTGTTCTGGCAGACGTCGGGCTGCCCAAGCCTGTGCCCATTTCCGAACTTGGTGAGGGGGCCAAGGAGGCATTGAACCTGATGCTTACAATCCCGCGAATTCGCGGGGGCGTGCTGCTGTGCGACGAGCTTGGTGCTGGCATTCATGCCTCGATTCTGCCGAGGTTTGTCCAGTCCATTGCCGCCACAGCCAGAAAATATGACTGCCAGATCATCGCGACTACGCATAGCTATGAATTACTTTCCGCCGCGTATGATGCGTTCGCTCAGGATGGCATGAACCATGAAGATTTGACGTATGTGCGCTTGGATCGCACCAGTCCTGAGACCGTACTGCCAACAGTTTTCAATTATGAAAAACTTGGCATCGCGCTATCCAATGATTGGGAGGTCCGTTGATGGCATTGCCACAGGCCATTAGGCGGCAGAAGCTGTTGCTTGCAGAAGGTAAAGACGAGCTGCATTTTCTTGACGAACTTCTTAAAACAATAAATATTAGCGACGTTCAAATTATCGATATCGGCGGGAAAGATAAGTTCCGGCCTTCTTTTCCGACAATCACGGCATTGTCCGGATTTCGTAGCGTTGTCCGCTTGGGCATTATTCGTGATGCGGAGACGGAGGCGGAGGCGACGCTCGCAAGCGTGCGGCAATCGCTGACGGAAAATGGCCTTACCGCGCCCCAACAAGCGGGTGTTGTACTGACGAGTGGCGTGCCGCAGATCGGCATCTGGATTATGCCGGATAATCGTAGAGCGGGATGCATTGAGGACCTCTGCTGGGACGGCATTTCAGAAGCGGATCCTCGGCGCGGGTGTGCGGAAATGTTTATGGGTTGCCTCGGCGAGAGCCTGGAGAAAAAAGCCGCTCCGCCTGGCTGTTCCGCAAGCGCATATTATTTTCCAAAACAAGCTGCGAAAGCGAAGCTTCAGGCGTATTTGGCCGGATTGCATGAACCCCAACGCGAGTTGGGGCGAGCAGCAGAGGCGGGCGTCTGGGACCTCAAGCACAGCGCGTATGCAGACCTTCGCAATTTCCTTGCCGAGCTTTTCCGGTGATGAAAGCCGCCAATGAATCTGATGCGCGTGGCCCGTAACCACATTCCGCAATCAACCGTGACGCTGCAGCATTCGGCGAAACATTTCGTTGGACTGACGCGGGGCAGGAAATTCCGCCGAGAATTGTATGAGATGCACAAAATGAGACGCACAAACATTGACAATGGCGATTTCTTGGTGCTATAAATTAGGGTGGCTATATTTCGATACATGTTTGTGGGTTTGCTGACTTTTGTTTTGGCGTTTTTGCCGATATGTTGTCCATGTTCGGCTTCGGCCATGGCATCATCGGCACAGGTTGCCTCCAACCAGCTCGACCGGGGGCACTTAAATGGTTCGGGATACGCCGGATCCCAATTCCCCGGCAAATCAGATTCATGTCAGTGTCATGAACTTCTGTCGCGGGATATTCCTGCGGCCCAGGCGTCGTTGCCGCTTCTACACGCAAGCCATATGGAAGCGGCTCTCCGTGATTTTTTAGCCCATAAAATGTATCAACCCCTTACCGCCCTTTCTTCACTTTTCAACATACACGCCGCCGACCTAAGTCAACACACACTGCTGCACCAGCACTGCGCTCTGCTGATCTGAGTATATACTTTATCACAGGCTCTTAAGGTCTTAGCTTGGCAAGATCTGCCGGATGAATTTCGTTCATCCGATTCCTCGGCTTTGTGGATGATGTGGAGATTTATACATGCGTTTTTACTTATCAGGTTTTCTCCTGGCGGCCGTGCTGCTGGGAGGGTGTAGACAAATTCCGCCGATGGCGTCATCGCCGGCGGAGAATCCCGCCAATGCCATCGCGCAGGCCGGCCCGGCGATTCCGCGATCGGATTTTATTAATGTTACAGACGCGTCCGCCCAAATCGCACCGCCGCAAGTTACTGCGGGAAAAAATTTGCCGATGGCGGGTACAACCACCGCACCGACGAAGCCTGCAGCCGGAGGAATAGGAAACGCTTCGCCTATGAAAAACATGAACATGTCCGGAAATAGTTCGATGGGGGCAACGACAAAGAGCGAAACTTCCGGAACAAAACATGCCGGGAGTATGAAATGAAAAATAATCACATTGATAAAATTAAACGATACGGCGTTGCCTTGGGCTCACTACTTCTAACCGGTTGCGCGACGGTTCCGCGGCAAGGAGGCTTTAAGTCTGTAGCTTCCATGGCCCGCCAGCGCACCGGGGCAACCGTGATCTGGGATCAGAATACCAAGGCCGATCAGCGGGTCCACACCGCAGTTGGCAAGCTGCTGTCTCAACAGTTAACAGCGCATGCGGCTGTACAGATTGCGTTATTGGATAACCCGGAATTGCAGGCTCAATATGAACAACTTGGCGTCTCGCAGGCTGATGTCGTGCAGGCAGGACTGCTGTCGAATCCGATATTTAACTTTGATTTTCGGTTCCCGGCGGCACCCTTTTATGGATGGGACGCCAGCGTGGCCCAGAATTTTCTCGATATTCTGCTGTTACCGACGCGCGGCAAAATCGCTGCGGCGCAATTTGCCGCAACGAAAGCACAGGTCACCAATGCCGTGGTGATGATGGCACAGCGCACGCGATCCGCGTACTATCGCCTGGTTGGCGATCAACAAATGGTGGCATTGGAAAGTCAAGTTAAGCAGGGAGCTGCGGCACAGTTGGATTTGGCAAAAAAGTTGCGTCAGGCTGGCAACACCCCGCCGATTGCCTACGATCAGCAGCTCACGCTTTACGAGCATATCCGCCTGCAACTGGCGATGGACAAAGCCACGGTGCTGGAAGATCACGAACGGCTCAATGCGATGATGGGCTTATGGGGCAAAGAAGGAAACTGGACAGCGCCGGCGCGGCTTACGGCTCCGCCGAAGCATAACCTGCCGCTGAAAGGGTTGGAATCCCTGGCAATTAAGCAGAGCCTGAGCTTGGCCGCCGCACGACAACGCCTGCATGCCGACGCCATTGCATTACGGATTTCCGGTATTGCCGGGCTTCTCCCCGGGGCCAGCATCGGTTTGGATTATGTCCGGGATCCGGATGTGCGTGGAACGCTGGGGCCGGCGATTTCCGTGCCGATACCGATTTTCAATCAGGGCCAGCCGCAGGTCGCCATAGCGACGGCTCAATACCGTATGGCCTATCGGAGCTATCAGGCTGCCGCGATCCGCATACGGGCCAAAGTCCGTGAAGCGTGGATCGCCATGCACGCGGCGCAGCAGGAGGTGCTGTTTTATCAACGCATTATGTTGCCGCTACGTAAACGCATGGTCAATGAAACGCAACTGGCTTACAACGGCATGTACGTCAGCGGATTTGTACTCATGCAGGCCAAGCAGGCGGAAATTGATACCGCCCGGCATTATGTGCAAACCTTGCAGCGATTCTGGCTGGCACGCCAGCGGCTCCGGCAGGTGCTCGGGGGCACACTGCCCGCTAAAAATGACCGGACCTATAAAACCGCACCGACACATTCACACAAGGAGAAATAAAAATGTTAAATCGCAGACACATACTAGCCTCCGGCGCGGCACTGGCTGCCGGAGCGGCCCTAGCGGGCAAAGCGTCCGCCGCGACAGCCCACAGCCGGGATCATGGAAAAAGTTACGGCGGTCGGGACTATTCGGCGGAACTGGCGCGCAAACTCCGGGCTAAACCATTGCCGCCCGGGTTGCCACATCGCGACTATATGCCGGTCGTTGCACCGAACACCGGTACGCTGCCCTTTGAAATTATTGACGGGGTAAAGGTTTTCCACATGGTGGCTATGGAGTTCTGGAACGAATTTGCACCGGGACTCAAAGCCTTGGTCTGGGGCTATAATGGCATGTTGCACCCTGTGCTGGAAGCAGTGGAAGGCGAGCGGGTACGCATTTATGTCACCAATCGCTTACCGGAGCCGACAACCGTGCACTGGCACGGGGTCTACGTCGATAACGGTATGGATGGCGTAGGCGGTATAACGCAGAAACCCATTGCACCAGGCGAAACATATAAATATGAATTCAACCTGGTGGAGCCTGGCACAAAAATGTACCACCCGCACTATGATGAAATGACACAAATCGCCCTGGGCATGACGGGCATGTTTGTGATTCACCCGCGTAAACCGCGGTATAAAGTGGATCGCGATTTTTCTATTATGCTCCACGAATGGAGCATTGTGCCAGGCACGGATCGGCCCAATCCACTGCAAATGATTGATTTTAATGTCTTTACCATGAACGGAAAATCGTTTCCCCTGACGCATCCGCTGGTGGCCCGAACGGGGCAGCGCGTCCGCGTGCGGCTGGGGAATCTGGGGCCTATGGATCACCATCCAATACATCTGCATAATTATTCATTTCAGGTAGTTGGCAGCGATGGCGGCGATTACCCGCCGTCGGCCTGGCAACCTGAAACCACTGTGCTGGTGCCGGTGGGGTCAACACGGGTTTTTGAACTTGATGCGTCTAACCCTGGGGACTGGGCCATGCACTGCCACATGACGCATCACACCATGACGCAGATGGGCCATCATTTTGGCAATATGATCGGAGTAAAGTCAGGAAATATGGGTGATAAATTCCGCGATTTATTACCGGAGTACATGACCATGGGACAGAATGGAATGGGTGCTCCCATGGGCATGACCAGCCTGCCCAACACCGCACCGATGACCGGCGGACGCGGGCCGTATGGATTTATCGATATGGGCGGCATGTTTACCGTGATGAAAATTCGGGACAATATCACACATTATAATGATCCGGGATGGTACAAAAGTGAGGCACCGCCGGGAACGGTGGCGGAAAAAGCTCAAGATGCGCAACTGCGCCGCGACCGTGTGAATCCAGACATGATACCGGCTCCGATTCCCGGACCCTCATCTCCGGCGGCGGAACCGGAATGATGGGATCACTTTATTGCCGATGCCGAGAACAGGCTCACCGGCTCAGACATTTGAAATTCACAAGCTGGTGGACCCGGAAATCACGGTGCCGGCCGGTGCAAAAATAGTGTTGACCGCATTAAACATGGATTTCGGCCCGGGGAAGATTCATGGGGTGTTGATTGGAAAAGCCAAACCGCCCTACAAAACCGTTGTGCCCGTACCGGTGAAGGGTCAAATTGCGGAAATACCCCTGACCATGCCGCGCACGGCCAAGTCCATTAAAAAGTCCAAGTATTTCATGGGAACAACCACATTCCGGGCACCGCAAAATCCCGGCACCTATTATTATTTGTGCCAGATGCCCGGTCATGCCAAAGCCGGCATGTTCGGAAAATTTGTGGTCACGCCGTGAAAATGACAGAGTCGACACACCGTCTATGAACGGTGCGATTTTTCAGCCGCCGCCTCCAGCCGGGCGGCCAGCGCGTGAAGCTGCGCCGGAATATTTTCGGTGTAGGAGCCTGTCCGAGTAATCGCCGGGTTGCGACGGCGTGATTTTTGGCTTGTCGGGACGTCGTCGCGTCATAGAGCACCGTGGTGATAACCCGGTGGTTGGTTGGCGACACTGGATCAACCACCGGATTAACCATCCGGTGCTCCACAAGAAACGGCGACGATGGCGTACCTGACACGGATGGTACTCCGAGAAGCCGCGCCGCAGAGGGGGGCCAAAAAGCACACCGCCCCGCGGGGTGGGCCTGAAATGCCCCGCCTGCTTTGTTGTCGGATCTCGCAGACTCATTATTCAGAGTCGGCTCGATCCTCCGCCGCGCATACGGGACATTTCAGACCCATCGCAATCCCGGCCATTACTCGGACAGGCTCCTAGTGACCGCCAACCGCAGTACGTGATTGATCCGTGTCTGGTAACCATGGCCCGTGCTTTTGAAATATTCTAAGATGTCCGCATCAAGGCGAATGGTATCCGCCTGCTTCACAACTCGTAATATTTTATGAGTTACGGTGTATTTATCGCAACAACTCTTAATATTTTATGTCGTAATTCCTTTGCTGTGATAGTATAATGACCACATGTTTAATTCGCCGCTGCTGTCATTCAGGCCCCCTTCCCAAGTTGCCATGGATATGGCGGCCAGGGTTCGCGCATTGCGCCTCCAGCGGCAATGGACGCGACGGACGCTGGCTGTTCGTTCCGGCGTTTCGTTGGGATCGCTGGAGCGTTTTGAACGCACCGGCAAGATATCCTTGCAGAGCCTACTGAAACTTTCACACGCTTTGGCGACCCTCCACGAATTTGACACCCTGCTGCAACCGCCGGCGGCGGAAAGTATTGAAGAACTTGAACAGCGCCAACAGCCTCAGCGGAAGCGGGGAAGGATATGAAAAAAGTTCACCGCGATGATCACGTCAAAAACTTTGCGTTCCTGTTCGATGATGTGAACCTGCAATGGCATTTGTCCCCGGCCTATGACTTGTCATGGTCCGCCGGGCCGGGCGGCGAGCATACCATGACCGTAGCCGGGGAAGGAAAATCTCCCACGATGGACCATATCCAGACGCTGGCACAACAGGCGGGAATTTCCCATCGTGAGGAAGCGGAAATCATGGAGCAGGTGCAAACCGCTGTTACCCGTTGGTCGCAATGGGCCGATAAAGCCGGCGTTACCGGCAGGCGAGCCAAGGCGATCGCCGCTACTTTTCCGAAACTTTGAGGAAACAGTCTCAGTAAGACCGTTATTGAGCAGCGGCAAAAGAACAGGTATTGACCGATGGCCTACCTTGATACCAGCGTGCTGGCCGCGTACTACTGCCCAGAGCAACTTAGTGACGCCGTTGGCCGTGTGCTTGGCGACATTCCAACGATCTGGAACTGATTACCACGGATAAACTTCTGAGGGCTGCGGCACGACATTTTTCCGTCCCGTGCCGACTTATTTCACTTTGATGATCACCGCCCCGGAACGCCAAACTCAACCCAATCGTCGCCACGAGTCCCTCGGTATATATACCGCCGTCGTTGATGAAATATTGCAAACTCTGCCTGTTGAGGGCGTGGCAATATTTTCGGGCAAGCGGCAAAATCGACGGCATAAATGCCGGCGCTAAGAGAATGGTTCGGCTTGGAAACTCGCACCCCAACGGCCCGCCCGGATTTGTTGCCGCGCCCCCTGTTGACAGCCTGTTGGCACAACTTGACGGCGTGAACTTGTTTGGCTATGTTGCGTACTATGAGTGTGAGTGTGTCTAAGATAGTTATAGCTGCGATCATTGTCATTGCGGCATGTGCGACCGTTTTGGCGGGGCATTTGCCATCGGCTGCCGCGGTATCCGGGCAGCGCTTGCACTCCTTCAATCTCGCCGCCGCCTCGCCGCATGTCGCCAAGGCGAAGTTCGCCGTGTATCTGAAAAGCTCGTCACCCGTGAACAAGCATGGCTGCTGCCTCCTTTGCGGCCATCATACCGGCCCGCTTCAGGTGTGCTCGACGACCAACATTCGGGATCATAAACCCCGTAGGCGTGTCATGGTGTTGGCCAATCCGGCCTGCACGGATACCCGGGTGACAATGTATCTCCGGTCACCCCGAACCTATTCCCCTTATACTTCCTCACCATCCTCTCTACTTGATTTGGGTTGTGCCCTGACAATCTAAATGGCTTGGGCAAATGCCGCCTCCTCATCCGGCCGGGAAAATCCCGCAACACAAGACCCCTATATTTTTTTCTATTGCCAAGGTGCTTGCGTTTCCGCCAATTGCTACCAACGCCGTAGCGTCGGGGCAATTGGAACACTTGGCGCGAAATGGGATATACAGTGCAAATGAGTAATATAAAGGCAACATTGTCGGGCCGGCGAATCCGCTGGGCCACCGTGCTCATGCTGGTGCTGCCGGCGGGGTGCCAGTCCTACCATGGCAAGCCCCTGACGTCGGAAGCAGTGACGCGGGCGCTAAAAACCCCTTCGTGGCGTGAGCTGCGCGTAGCAGCGGAAAAAACGGGTTCCGAGCAACTTCCGAAAACCATGCTTTCTCCGTCGCAGGGAATCACGCCGGAAAGCGCCGCGGTATTAGCGTTGATTCTGAATCCCTCGCTACGGGCCATGCGGGATGCGCGTGGCGAAGCCTCCGCCCAGCTTCTTCAGGCGGGCATTTTAACCAACCCGGTAATTACCGGCAGTTTTGGTGACATAACCGGGGGCTTCCGCACGGACACGTTCAATCCTTACGGCATCGGCGTGGGCTGGAACATCCGACAATTAATTGACCGCCAGGCGCGAATAAGTTCCGCACGCTACGGACTTAAGCAGGTGGATCTGGAAGTGGCGTGGCGGGAATGGCAGACCGCGGAAGCCGCGCGGCTGGCGGTCTACGCGATGGCCACCGCGAAGGAGCAACTTACGGAGGCGCTGGCAGCCCGGCGGCAGCTTGATAAGACCTACAAAATTGCGAAGCATGCCGGCACACGGGGGCTGATCACGCTGTATAATTTGGGCGTCGCCCTTACCGCCAGTCAGCAGGCCAACGCCCTTGTTCTCACTTTCCGGCAACACTTCCAGCGCAGTCAATTGGACTTGGCTCGAGCCATGGGACTGGGGCCACAAACAACATTTACCCTTAGCCCCGCAGTCCGGCTGCCGACGACGGTTCATCTGCCGGACGTGGTGAAGCTGGAACACAACGTGGAAAATCGGCGTCTGGATTTACTGGCACTGCACATGGGTTATCAGAGCCGGCAGGAACAGTTGCGGGCCGCTGTGTTGCGGCAGTTTCCCAGCGTGAGCATTGGTTTTACGCAGGCCAGCGACGCCAACAACGTCCACACCACGAGTTTGGGCGTGAGCATCGATTTGCCGATATTTGATCGTAATCAGGGCGAGATTGCCTTGGCCAAGGCGACACGCCGGGCGCTTTATGACCATTACATGGCGCGCGTGTTTGCCGCACGCTCGGACATCGCCACGGCGGCGATGAACATCCGGTCCCTTCAACGGCGGATACACCAGGCGCAATCGGCGGCCGGCAAATACAGTGCGCTGGTGGCCCGAGATCGACAAGGCTTACGCATCCAGAGCGTCAACATCCAGGCATACGCCACCGCCATGGAACAGCTGGAGCAGGCGCGGATTGGCGTGGCGCAATTGCAATATCGCCTGGCACGGAATCTCATCGCCCTGGAGCTTTCGTCGGGCGAGGCCTTTTTCACACAACACAATAAGCCAACAACCACGGATTCGAACCGCAGTGGAGATGCACAATGAAACGTTTTATCTCATTCATGATGATTGTTTTGGTACTGGTGGCGGGGATCGCCATTGGATTTGCCCTGGCGAAATGGGGTGCCCCATCAAGTGGAGGTAAAGCTGGAAGCTCCGCGAGCGGCGTTACCTCTGTTCAAACCACTCCGATTCGCCTGGGAAAAATTGCACAGTCGATGACCGTTTATGGCACTGTCGCGGCGAATCCCGCGTTGGAGAAGAGCCTTTCAGTGGCCTTTGAATCGCGCGTGGTAAAAGTATTTGTCGTCAAGGGCCAGAAAGTGCGGCCCAATCAACCCCTGATGCAAATTCAGGCCAGCCCCGCGGAACGCCTGAGGCTGGCGGAGGCGAAAAACCATTTGAAAATCGCGACCATGCAACTGCGGTTGGCGAAAACGGAGCTTAAGCTCCAGTTGGCCACTCAGGCCGAACTTATTTCAGCCCGGGACGCCCAAATCACCGCTTCACTGCGGCTGGCGTCCCTGCAGGGCTTGGGGATCGGAAAGCGGGTGACACTGCGGGCACCGGACGAAGCGGTGGTGGTCAACACGCCGGCGGTGCCAGGCAAGCTTGAACCCCTGGGCGCGGTGCTGATCAATTTATTACCGCTCAACAAAATGCGCGTGGCGTTACGGGTGCCACCCACGAACCTGGCGCAGTTGCACCTGGGGCAAATCGTGAAGATCACGGTTTCCGCTCAAGGACACGAACTGCATGAGTCGGGAAAAATCAGTTTGATTACCGGCCGGATTGATCCCATCAGCGGATTGGTCAGCGTGTACGTGACGCCTAGCAAGCCGGGTGGCCTGGTCGTCGGCCAATACGCATCGGGCAGACTTCGTATCGCGTCAAGTACCGGACTGCTTGTGCCGCATTCAGCGGTTTTGCCAATCAACGGCCAGGAAAACATGTACACCATCAAGGGAACTCACGCCGTTGTGCACCACGTGAAAATAGGGCTTTCCAATGACCGGGAGGTTGAGGTTTCCGCGCCGGGCCTCCGCGCGGGCGAACCCGTGGTGATCGTGGGGAACGCAGAATTGACCGACGGCATGGCCGTAAAGCAGAGGAAACAACCATGAATTTTAATGAATGGATTCATAAACACACGCGTGCAGTGTTATTCGTCATGGTGGCGCTGGCGCTGGCTGGCGGGGCAGCGGCTTTTATCCTCCCGGTGTCGCTATTTCCGCGGTCTAGCTGGCCACGGGTGGAGGTGACCGTCAACTCCGGCTCCCGGACGGCGAAGATCATCGCGGTGCAGGTCACCTATCCGATTGAAAAAGCCATTCGCGCGATTTTGGGCGTGCAACGCGTCACCTCGACCACCAGTCGCGGCACGGCCGACATTTATGCGGATTTTGGCTGGGGCAAAAACATGGTGCAGGCGCTGACGCTGGTACAGTCGGCGGTGAACACCGTGCTGCCATCGCTGCCAGCGGGCACCACCGCTGTAATTCGCCTGCGCAATCCATCCAACTACCAGATCATCAGCTACAGCCTCACTTCCAAAACGGTTTCGCCATCGCGCTTGCGGCGAATAGGCCTCTTTCAAATCCGCCCGCTGCTTCTGGGGATCAGGGGCGTGGCCCGGATTGGCGTGGAGGGCGGACGCACGCGCGAATACCACGTCATCATTAATCCCGCCAAACTCGCGGCGTTTAATCTGAGCATCAACGCCGTGACCCGCGCTGTGGCGGCCAACAACATCTTCAAGACCTCCGGAAAAATGCAGGATCACGATAAACTTTACTTCGTGGTATCCGATTCACGGTTTCACAACGTGCGGCAAATCGGCCGAATTGCGGTCAGGACCGATGGCCACGGTGTTGTGCATTTGCGCGATGTGGCAGATGTAACATCAGCCTTTGCACCGGTCTGGACACGCGCCACAGCCAACGGTAAACCCGCCGTTCTGATCGACGTTTATCAGCAACCGGACGGAAACACCGTGCAAATCATCAATCAAACCCGCGCGGAAATGAAAAAGATCAAGAGGAAATTACCCGCCGGCGTGGCGGTTAACCTCTGGTACAACCAAGGCCACGTCCTGATGGAATCGGCCGTGAGCGTGCGTGATGCGGTGATCGCGGGCATCGTGATGGCGGTGCTGGTGCTGCTGGTCTTTTTGCGCAACTGGAAAACGACCCTGATGGCCGCGCTGGTTGTTCCCGCCGCCCTGGCCACGACGGTGCTGCTGCTTTATCTCCTGAATATGAGTTTTAACATCATGACGCTGGGGGGTATGGCTGCGGCTGTCGGTCTGATTATTGATGACGCGATCGTGATGATTGAACATATTATCCGCCGGGTCGGTGAAAAGGGGGGAACGTACCGGGAAAAAATCATCCGCGCCAGCGCCGAATTTACCAGTCCGCTGGCCGGTTCGTCGGCTTCAACCATTATCATCTTCGCGCCGCTGGCATTCTGGTCGGGGTTGGTGGGCGAATTTTTTAAGGCGCTTTCATTTACCATGGCGGCGGCGCTCTTGGCCTCATTCCTCCTGTCCTGGCTGGTGGTGCCGGTATTGGCGGCCCGCTTTCTCCGGGAGAAAGATGCGATACCGCACGAACCGGGACGGATCACGCGCAACATACATACGGGCTACGAATGGGTCGTAAGTCGTCTTATTTCCTGCCCGCCCCTGGTGCTCCTGATCGTGGTTCCGGTGCTGGTGGCGGGCTACCTGGCATACCAGAACGTCGGCAGCGGTTTTATGCCCGATATGGATGAGGGCGGATTTAGTATGGAGTATAAAGCGCCGTCCGGGGGGTCGTTGACGGAGACGGACCGCCTGCTGCGGCAAGTCGGGAAAATTCTGCGGGCGAACCCGAACGTAGCAACTTACTCCCGACGCACCGGAATGCAACTTGGCGGCAGCCTGACCGAGTCTTATGCCGGCGATTATTACGTCCAG